>JBAQKV010000085.1:0-23740 GCA_049301335.1 Patescibacteria group bacterium | reverse complement strand
TACCGCTTTCCGAAGTCTTCCGCATCAGCAAATACATCGGCGAAGACAAACCGAAGCTCCAGAAACTCGGTGGGACCGAATGGAAAAAAGCGGTCGAAAGAGCGGAAATGGACGCCGAAAAGGTCGCGGTCGAGCTTCTCGACATCTACGCCAAGCGCAAACTCGCCTCAAGGCCGCCCAACGTTCCGAGAGAAAAAGAGGAAGAATCCTTCCGAAAGGCCTTCCAATACGCCCATACCGCCGACCAGCTCCGCGCCGTCGAAGAAATCCTCGCCGATTTGGCGGGAAACGAACCCATGGACCGCCTGCTTTCCGGCGACGTGGGATTTTGAAAGACCGAAGTCGCGATGAACGCCGCGTACCGCTCCGTTTTGAACGGCCGGCAGGTCGCCTTCGTTTCGCCGCTCGTCGTTCTGGCTTACGAGCATTACGAATCCCTTACCAAACGCTTCGAACCCTACGGGATCAACGTCGCCGTGCTGACTCGTTTTTCGAAGGAAGCCGAAGAAAAACTCGTTCTGAAGGGGCTCCGCGACGGCACGGTCGACATCGTCGTCGGTACGCACCGCCTCCTTTCCACCGACGTCCGCTTCCGCGACCTCGGACTTCTGGTAGTGGACGAAGAACACCGTTTCTGAGTATTGGATAAGGAAAAAATCGCCGCGTTCCGCGAAAACGTCGACATCCTCTCGCTTTCCGCGACCCCGATTCCGCGAAGCCTCAACTTGGCGCTTTCGGGAGTGCGGAAAGTCTCGCTCCTCACCACTCCGCCGCCCCGCAAGAAGCCCATAGTCACGAGCGTGGCCAGGTGGGACAAAGACCTCGTCCGTAACGCGATCGAGATGGAAATCGAACGCGGAGGCCAAGTCATCGTGCTGCACAACCGCGTGCGTTCGCTCTCGAAGATCGAGGCCGAAATCCGCACCGCCTGCGAAGGCCGCGACCTGAAAATCGCGACCGTGCACGGCCAGATGTCCGGCACCGAACTCGAAGACCGCATCCTCGAATTCAAGCACGGCGATTTCGACGTCCTCCTCTCGACTACGGTCGTGGAAAACGGGGTGAATTTCCTGCGCGCCAACACCATCCTCATCGACGAAGCCGACGAATTCGGGCTCGCCTCGCTCCACCAACTGCGCGGCCGCGTCGGACGAAAAGACGTCCAGGCGTACTGCCACCTGCTCTACCGCAAGGAAATCCTCCCCGACGATTCCAAAAAGCGCCTCGTCGCCATCGCGTCGAACTCACATTTGGGCGCCGGTTTCGAAATCAGCATGCGCGACCTCGAAATCCGCGGCGCGGGCGAAATCCTGGGTCTCAAGCAATCCTGACGCACCAAAGAAACCGGCCTTCCGCTCTACTTCCGCCTTCTCGAAGAAAAGGTCGCGGAACTCTCCACGGGCAAAAAGCGCGCGCCGGACACCAAGATCGACCTCGATTTTTCCTACGGCATCCCGGATTCGTTCTTCGATTCCGAAATCGACAAGCTCCATTTCTTCCGCTCGCTCGAATCGGTGCGCAACGAAAAGGAGCTCGACTACTCCCGCGACGGATTCCTCGAAGGCCGCGAAAAGCTGCCGGAAGGGGTGGAAAACTTCTTCCTCCTCGTCCGGGCGCGCATCCGTCTGGCGAGGCTCAAGGTCGCTTCCCTCCGAAAAATGGGCAATTCGTACGTGTTCGAGTTCGCGGAAGGGACGGAAGTCGCCGACCTTCGGAAATTTCTCGAAATCGACAAGGACGGAACGTTCGTCTTCACGGGGAACGGAAAAATCCGCGTGGATACGACGGAATACCGTGGAGACCTCGATTTCCTTCAAAAAACGGTATACTCGACCAAGTAAAGCCCACCCACTTTGGAAAAACGCAATAACGCCATCCTTTTTACCGGAGATTCTTCCGCCGCTTTGCGGAAGAACCTTTCGGCATGGACGGCGTCGTTCGTGGAAAAGTACGGCGACATGAACGTCGCGACGGTGCGCGTGGGCGAAACCCCGCCGTCATCAGTAGCCACGGAACTCCTCTCGACCCCGTTCTTCGCCGAAAAACGCCTCGTCATTTTCGAAGGCATCCCCCGGCTCAAAGGCAAAAACGCCGCGGCTTCCGATGACGAAGACTCTCCGGCGGAAGACAATGCCACCGACCCCGCCGCGCAGATAGAAGCGGCCGTGCTCTCGGTGTTCGATTCGATTCCCGATTCGACCTTCGCCATTTTCGTATCGGAAACACCGACCAAGGTCTCGGCGCTCTACAAGAAGCTCGTCGCGCAGGGGACCGTAAAGGAATTCGCCGCCATGGACGAAACCTCGGCGAAGGCGTACGTCGTGGAAAACCTTCGCGGAATCACGCCGAGGGCGATGCTCGCGCTCTACGACCGCGTCTACGTGAAGCCCGACAAGTACCGGGGCGTCGTATGAGGGTTGGACGAACGCAAACTCCGCACGACGGTGGAAAAGCTCTACCTCGGGTACGGCGATTCGCGCATCAGCGAAAAGGAAGTGGACGAAGCGGAGCCGCAATCTTCCGACCTCAAGGCCTTCTCCATCGGAGATCACGTGATTCGGGGGGACATGGGTGCCGCGATGTCGACCGTCAGGGCGCTCCTCGCGAAAGAATCGCCGTTCGCCGTACTGCCGTCGATCATTTGGACGGTACGCAACCGCCTCCATATAGAATTTCTCCGCCGCGCGGGCAAACAGAATCCGGAAATCGCCGAAATCCTCGCGGGCAACGCCTACATGATTTCGAAGGCCGACCGGATGACTGATCCCGAGTTCCGCAATTCGAAAGCCGCCTACGCCACCCTGGTGAAGTTCGAAACCGCGTGGAGGACGGGCAACGCCCCCGGAGAAGACGAGGGCGAACAGCTCGAACTGGGCGTCATGGGCGCACTTCTCGCATGGAAAAAGCAACGCTAAATCTTCGTTGATTCTCATAGGAATCCCCGGTATACTGCCGGGGATTTTCAAAACCAATTCCGAATATGAAAAAAATCGCGAAGGACGTACGGAAGTTCGGAGGTTTCACGCTCGTCGAACTCATCGTCGTCATCACTATCCTCGCCGTCCTCGCTACCATCGGCTTTCTCGCTTTGTCGGGATTCTCCCAAGATGCCAAAGACTCCGCGACCAAAGCGAACGTACGTTCCATCCAGACCGCGATAGCGTCCGAGTCGGCCCTTACGAACAATTCCCCCAGGTATTACGTCGTCCACGATCCCGACTACGCCCTCTCGGGAGCGATGGTCTACTTCGACGGGACGGGCCTCGTCCTTACGGGCGGAAACGTCGGTCAGGCACCGCTCGATTCAAATTATACCGCCGGAAAGCCCGATTATGCGAAACTGAAACTCAATCCGGAAAAATTCCGCATCTCCGACGCTTTCGGTTTTTCGGAATCCGAGTCCGTATTTGCGGCGTACGACCCCCAATCCGCCTTCGTAGGCGCTGTGGACGTTTCCCGAATGGGCGAAAACGGAAAGAAGCGTAACACTTCGTACTTTCAGGTCGGCGCCGTGTCGCCATCGACGAAAGTAGCCTCCGTAAACGGAAACTTTCCCGTTTCCTGAGCGCCTGCCGGATATTCGGCAGGGCTTATCAAGGCCGCCCCCGGAACTTCCGCCGCGTCGACGGGAGCCCTCGTGGACGGCTCGAATTCCTCGGCACCGACTACCGCGGTATCGAACGGCGCCTGCGGAACCGCGAGCGGTTCGAATACGTACGATTATCCGGCCGCTTCGCTCTGCTCGGCGGGAACCGCGAGCGGAACCGACCTTTCGGGAACCGACGGCGCGTACGATTGGTCGTGCCTCGGGGTGGGCGGCGGATCGCCCGCTTCGTGCTCGGCACCCAAGGTTTACTACGGAAGCTGTTTCGCGCTCCTCTCGGGAGTGCCGGGAACGCCTTCGGGGACGTACTCCATCGATCCGGACGGCGTCGGCGGAAACCCCGCGTACCAGGCGTACTGCGACATGGCGACCGACGGCGGAGGATGGACGCTCGCGATCCGTCTCAATACCAACGACGCGACCAAGCGCAAATGGGACGATACCGCGTTTTGGAACTCGACCGCGGAAATCGGCGCGCTTTCGGGCACGGGCGACTACCTTTCGAAATCGGTTTCGCTGGTACCGAAGGACGTGCTCCTCAAATACGTCTACCAGAACAACCTCACCGACGGCACCTGGGCGGTGTTCCGCAACGCGTCGAACGCCTCGACGCTGAACGCCAACCTCAACCTCTCGCTCTCCAATACGAACCCGGGTTGGGCTCGGCAATCGTATTCGTCCGCGAACGCGGTCACGACCGACTTCTTCGGTTCGACGATGCAGTTCGAAACGTTGGGCAACGACAGTGACCGCTCCCGTATCTTTTACAACTCGACCAACAGCGTCGGCGCCTGCAACCAGGGCGGCTCCATCGGACATATCGGCGACTACGGAACCAACAACTGGAATTGGGAGGTCGCGCGCGGATGGCCTGACGCTTCGGCGGGTTCGGGATGCCAGCATAATTCGCTCAAGCTCGGCCTCGGGGCGAACTACGATCCCGTATCGTGGGGCACTACCGCCGTCACCCCTTCCGACCTGTATTCCCAGGGCACCATGTACGTCATGGTCAGATAAGCCGGAAAGCTCGGTTTCAAAATTTGCGGAAATCGTAAAAACCGTACAATCGGTACGTATTTTTTTCCGCATCCCATGAACAAAATCGTCATCGTCACCGCCGTCTCCGCGGCAATCCTCCTCGCATCGTGCGGGAAATCGGCGGAAACCGCCGTTTCCCCGACCTCCGGAACCCCCGCGGGAGTCACCACCGCAGCGGCAGACCGTACCGTCAAAGACGGCGACACCGTAGCCGTCGACTATCTCGGCAAACTCGAAGACGGCACCGTTTTCGACACTTCCATCAAGTCCGAAGCCGAAAAGACCCCCAAGTACAACCCGAACCGCGATTACTCCCCGCTCCTCTTCACCGTAGGCGCCGGACAGATGATCAAGGGCTTCGACAAGGGCGTCCTCGGTATGAAGGTCGGTGAAAAGAAGACCCTCCGTCTCCCGCCGGAAGAAGCGTACGGAACCGGAGGAACCGAAGAAGTCGTTCCGAAGAAGGCTTTCGACGACAAGTTCACCGAAACCGTTTCCCGCGACAAATACCAGGACGTCGTGGATATCCAGGTTCCGGAAACCACCTTCAAGGACCAGGGCCGCGAAATCCCGAAACTCGGCGAAACCATTACCGCCGGGGGCGTTTCCGCGAAGGTTACCAAGATCGCCGACGGCAAGATTTCGCTCCAGGTCGAAAACCGCCAGAACCCTTTCTACGGCAAGAAGCTCGCAGTCGGACTCGAAGCCGATTTCGAAGGCAACAAGGTCAAGATCGTCAAGCTCACCGACAAGGACGTCACCGTCGAAGTCACCAACCTCGTCAGCCCTTTCTACGGCAAGAAGCTCGTAGTCGGACTCGAAGCCCTCTACAACGGCGACAAGTTCACCGTGAAGAAGATCGACAAGGACACCGTCACTCTCGAACGCGCGCACGAACTTTCGGGCAAGACGCTCGTCTTCGAAGTCGAACTCAAGGAAATCAAGTAATGAAAATCCATTTCGTCACGCTCTTTCCCGAGGTCTTTCCCGGATACTTTTCCCAAAGCATCGTTGGGCGGGCTATTCGCGAAGGGCGTTTCGAACCGGTCTTCCACAATCTCGCCGACTACTCCATCCGCCCCACCAGGCGCGTAGACCGCCGGCCGTACGGCGGATTTCCGGGAATGGTCATCGAGCCCGAACCGCTCGCGAACGTTCTCGAAAAGATCGACGCGGAAGCGGGGCGGACGCTCGAAAAATACCTGCTCACTCCCCGCGGCGACCGCTTCGAGCAGGAAACGGCCGAAGGATTGGCCCGCGAAGACGCGGAAATCGTCTTCGTCTGCGGCCACTACGAAGGCATCGACGAACGCGTCATCGAATACTTCGGACTCCGCGGCGTCTCCATTGGCGACTACGTGCTCTCTTCGGGCGAAATCGCCGCCATGGTGGTCGCCGACGCGGTAGTGCGGCTCCTCCCCGGGGCCATCGCCGAAGAATCCCTCGCCGAAGAATCGTTTTCGCAGTCTCTCGGTCGCGGCAAAGAATACCCGCACTACACGAGACCCGAAGTCTGGCGGGGAATGGAAGTTCCCAAAGAGCTCCTCTCCGGCAATCCGAAGACCGTAGAAACCTGGAAAAAAACCTTTCTCAATCCCCCATGTTAGAAAACCTCCCCGATTTCGGAAGCGTCCTTCCGGCGGCGTACGAAAACCTCAAGAACCTCCTCGGCACCGATTCGCCCATCGACATGGCCGCCCGCGTCGCGGGAGCCTATTTGGTGGCCGTCTGGCTCGCTTCGGTCATCTGGACCGTCCGCGACATCACCGACCGCACCGGAAACCTCGTCATCCAGACGTTTTCGGTACTTCTCGTCGTAGTATTCACTCCGATCCTCGGACTCCCGCTCTATTTGCTCATCCGTCCGCGCACGACGCTCGCCGAGCGCTACTACGAAGAAGCCGGGTTGGCGGAATCCGAATACGTTTCGGCCTGCCCGAACTGCGACGCCGAAGTCGGCGAAGAATTCCGTTTCTGCCCGAGCTGCGGACACGAACTTTTGGAGGAATGTCCGGATTGCGGCGCTCCGAAGGATAAGGATTGGAAGTTCTGCGCATCCTGCGGAAGCGACGGAAAAACCAAAACCGCGCCGGTAGCGCAGGAAAAGAAACCGGAACCGAAGAAGGCCGCGAAGGCGGAAAAGCCGGCGAAGAAGGCCGAGGAAGAGAAGCCCGTCGAGAAGGAGCGTGAAGAGGAACCCGTCGCAAAAACCGAAACCGCTCCCGCGGAACCGGTCAAACCGACCCCCATTACGGTCATTACCGTCGAAGACATTCCGGAAGCCGGAAAATAGTCGTCCGAAAAAAGAAAACCCCGGCAATGCCGGGGGTTTTCTGAAGCGCTATTTGATGACGACGAGGAGCGCCGATCCTACGATGGAGAGAATCAGGAGCGCCACTACGACGAATGCGAACACCTTGCGTGCCATATTGCGTGGGGGGTTATTTTACGGTGACGTCGTACTCGGCGCCGTCTACGATGAGTTTCTTAGTGGCGAGATTGACGGTTACGAAGCCGGGATTCTTAGCCCCCGTGACCTTACGGAGCCGCTCTACGTATTCATAGAGCTCGCCGGCACGGGATTCGATTTCCGCCAGGGGAATCGCTCTCGGGAATATCTGGATTTCCGTACCTCCGAAATCCGGAGTAAGGCTGGAACTGTCCAAAACCTTCGTGGACATCTTATAGAAAGAGTGCTGATCGAAAAGATATTTTCCCTTGAATTCGAGAACGAACGAGGCTCCTTCGCCCGACATCGGTTTCCGAACTCCGGAAAGGTCGATATCCCAGGTGCCTCAGGCAATCTTCGCCTCGATATTGGCAATGCTGATCGGAAAGCCGCGTACGACGTTTTTAAAGTCTTTTTGGATGAGGTTCTGTTCTACGAAAACGAGCGTTCTCGCGTCCATCTTGGTCGCGGGCGGCGCGTCGGAAGGGGTGAAGTCGTCGCCGGTCGAGACGAATGACGACCGCTCGCTCAGGTACGTGTTCACGAAGTAGTTGGCGAAGACGTAGATCGGATATTTCGGATCGTCCGGGGAAAGTCCTCCGAGCGTTTTTTCATATTCGTCCTTCTTTTCGTCGAGCGAAACGGAGGTGTATTTGAACGTTTCGTTTTTTTGTCCTCCGGAATCGAACGTGACGTTTCGGATGAGATACCCCTCGTCCGTTACGAGCTGAAACGAGAATTCGCGCCCGCTGATCATGACGTCGACGTCGAAGTAGCCGTCCTTCGTGACGTCGTTCTTGATTTTCAAACTCGAAGCGTCGAGACCGTTGAAGGTGGAGAAATATTTTTTAATCTCGTCTTCGGAAGGGTATTTCTTATCGAACAGGATGCCGCTCGCTTGGCGGGTGGAATCGTCGAGCGATATCTTCTGGAGATACCCCGGATAGTCGGAGAATATCGAAGACTGGTCGCGCAGGGCGTCGAGGGATTTGTCGAACAGCGTCATGGTGTCGGACACCTTCTTGTCGGGAGATTTGTTCAGGAACGACGCGTAGAGTTGGCGCTGCTGCTTGGCATGTCCGGTTTCGAAGACCTTTACGAGCGAATCGAAGGAATCGGCGAATCCGGCAGGAAGGTTGGCGTTCCCGGCCTGATCGAGGTAATCGTCCTTAAGGTAGGCGCCGCCGTCTTTCTGCGTGAAGAACTCGGCAGCGGTCGCCTTGCGGACGCGGTCGACGATTTTCGCATACGTGTAGTACAGGACGGTGAGCGTCGAGAAGCGCTGGTCGTCGGTCGTAAGGGTGTCGTAGTATTCGCTCGAGACGCTCACGAGGGAGAGCGCGATGTCGAGCGTGGTTTTACTGATGGCGAAACCTTCGCGGTTGAGATATTCCTTCAGGAAAAACGAATACGGGAGGAACTCGGTCTTGCGGATGACCTTCCCGTTCAAAAGGGAGCGGACGTAGGCGTTGAGGTATTCGTCGAGCTTGGACGAATCCTTGTCGCCGTAGTAGTACGCCGCGTGTATTTCGGAAAGGAGGGCGTAATCGGCGGCTTCGATCTTCAATTCCGGACGGGTGCGGACGACGGCGGAAACGAACGCGTTGGAAGTCTTGGTACGGAAGTATTCGTCCGCACGTTCCAGAGATTCGTAATACGAGAGGTAGTACGCTCGGCGGATGGCCTCCAGTCCGTATTCCTTCAGCGCGGGGTCGAGCTCTTCCATCTTGGAAAGGGTATCGGCAATCGAGGATATGCCGACGTTCGCGCTCTGGCACTTCTGCGTGCTCTCGCAACGTTCCGAAACGGCGAGGTTGCGGATATCCCGGAGGATGCGCCCCTTGAGGATGGCGGACTTTTTCTCGTGGTTTACGAAATACCAGTTGAAATCCTCGAACAGGTCGTCGGTCGGAACGTTTTCGGAAAGACGGAAAACCGTCGAGTACGCCTTGGAATATTCGCTCGCACGGGCGCGTTCGGCAGCGAGGTTCTTTTTGAAGAACTCGAGAGCGGCGGCGTCGCCGTTCATGACCGGGTCTTCTCCGGTAGGGTTCTTCAAGTCTACGTACCGGATGGTATTGATGGTCGAGATGCGGAGGATGTCCGCGTTCTTCAATTCGGAATTGTAAGACGGGACGTATCCGAAATAGGTCGACGGGAACACGTGCGCGGTCGTGACGGTTTTTCCGCTCGAGACGAGGTCGACCGTAAGGAGCGCCGACACCGAAAAGAATTTCACCGAGGCCGGATTGCGGGAGTCCACGTAGAAATTTCCCCGCCCGAGCGTTTTGACCTTGAAATCGGGATTCTCCACGGTCACGTCCTGGAAGATGTCCCCGAGAGAAAAGAAGTACAAGCCTTTGCCGATGACGACGCTCTTTCCCATGGGCTTAGGAACGTCGCCCTGCTGGTACGAAACGCCGGAAATCGGAGACAGGCGGAGATAGCCTTCCTTGGGAACCGTTTTCCCGCTGAAGGATTTGTCGGCGCCGTCGACGGAACCCGTGGAAAATTTCACGTACCTCACGCCTTCGGCGAGGTCTACGCCGAGCGTATCCGAGCGGAGGGCCGGAGCGTCCGGTTCGCGAAAAAGGGAAAAATACGACAGGAGTCCCGAAAAACCGAGGACGGCAAGGACGAATAATACGCGTTTCATTCGGTCGGTAATCCGGTTAATAGTGCGGAGAGTATACCCTTTTGCCCCGCGCTTCACAAGTCCTTACCACTTGCAATCCCGAAAGACCGTGTTTTCATAATCCCGAACCGTCCCCGAGCTTCCGAAAGCCGCACCGGTTTCGCGGTTCCGGTCGAGGGAATTCGAAGTGAAATTCGCACTGCCGATCAGGAGTTCGGAACCGTCCGTGAGAACGGTTTTCGCATGGAGTTGCGCGCGGGAGGTCCGCACTGCGGCGACCTTGTCCGAAAATCGCGCGAGGTCCGCCGGGGAAGCGTCTTTCAATATGCAGACCCGTACCTTCAATCCCGCCTCCGAAGCGTCGTTCAAGGCTTTTACGAACTCGTCGTCGGAAACGGAAGGCGCGAGTACCGTGACGGATTTTTTCGCCCTACGGACGAACTCCACGGTCTTCTTCCGGGCGTCGACGGGTGCGAGATAGAACCGGTCGGGCACGCTTCCGACGAACGGGGAACCCCTGAAGTCCGCGAGAAAAACCGATCGGAGAAAATTCGCCGAAGCGGGGTCGTTTCCGAATATGAAAAATTCCCGGTTTTTTTCGAAAGTGCTTTTCGTAAAATTCCCGGTCGCGAAGACGTAATCGACACCGTCGGCGACGGCGAATTTGGCATGCACGAACGCGAACGCGTCGCGGCTCGAAAAAACGTCTATCCCGGCGTTCAACAAGCGGTCGCGGGCTTTCCGGTTGGCGCCGGGGAGTTTGTAGGGATCCTTTTCGAGGATGACTTTCACGTCCAATCCCCGATTTTTCGCGTCGGTAAGCGCGTCGGTGACGGACGTTTCGGTAAGGAGATAAACGTTGAGGAGGAGCTCTTTTTTCGCGTTCCTAATGAGCGCGACGAGGCGTTCGCGGATTTCGGGATTCGGCCCGGTAAGGACCGTTTCGCGAGATTCCGCGAGCGCGTCGGGAATCAGGCGCCCCTGGAGGGAGGCTTTGCCGGAACCCGAATTCGCGGATGGGAAACCCGATCCGTCCATCCGGAAAAACGGCGTGCCCTTCGTCCCCGGCGCGGATTCGGAATCGGCGACGGACGAGGAGCCTGATCGGGAAACCGAAAGGACCGCATCGCGATGGGCGAAATATTCCCCCATCCACGGCGCGTTTTCGAACGCGAACACGAAAAGCGCCACGACGGCGAAATTCGCGAGGCGCTTTTTCCAAACGGGCTTGAGTCCGATACGGTCCATATTCCGAAGTTAGCGGATGCGGACGGTCAGCGTGCCTTTGCGTCCGAATCTTGCCAGAGCCTCGGCGAACGCGGTTTCGATCTTCCCCGAGCGGAGCTTCAGCGCGCTCGCGACGAGCGGTCCGCCGGTACGGATGGAAACGACGTTGTCCTTCTCGGAGATCGATACGACGTCTTCGGTAAGTTCTCAGGCGCCTTCTTCGGAAAGCACGCGCTTGAGCGTGGAAAGGAGCAACGCCGAAACCGCCGCCGGTTTGGAGAGCGCGGAAGAAAAATCCATATTCCCTACGAAGGCCATATGCGGTAGGTGAAGAAACGGTGGGTGCCGGCGAGATCGGCGAAGGTCCGGATGTCGCGGCCGAGTTCCGCGGCGGCGTTTCGAATCTCGTTTTCATGGTCGTCGCCCACTTCGCAGGCGACTCCGATGCCGACATCCGGACGGAGAACGTGGAAATCTTCGATTTGGCGGAGGAAATCCGCGGTCAGCTCGAATCCGGTCGATTCTCCTCCGTACAAGGCCATGGCAGGCTCGAAAACGGTATCGGGAGACATGTCCGGAGCACCGATGCGGACATACGGGAGGTTCGCTACGAAAAACACGTTTCCGTCGGTTCCCACGTCTTCGGGGAGCGAAGCGAGCAGGTCGGAACGGGCGAATTCGATTTCCACGCGGTTCGTCGCGGCATTCTCCTTCGCGAGGGAAAGCGCGTCCTCGGAGAGATCGAGCGCGGTCACGCGGATTTCCGGCCGGTTCTTCGCGACGGAAACGGCGATGATGCCGGAACCGGTTCAGACGTCGACCACGTGGGCGAATTCGCCGGATTTCGTCTGCGCCAAGACTTCGCGAACGAGCGATTCGGTCTCGAGACGGGGCACGAGGGCCCGTTCGTCGGATTTGAACGGCAGATAGAAGAACTCGACCTTTCCGGTTTGGTACGCGTAGGGTCGCGGGTCGTCGAAAACGGCCCCCGGACGGGAGCCGTTCGGAATATCGCCGGACGCTTTAGGCATTTTCGAAATTCTTTTTGGAGAATACGAGCGAGGCGAAAATGAGGATGAGACAGAGGTAGAGCGCCGATTGCGAGGCCGCCATGACGAGAGCGGAATCCGGAAGCGGGACGTCGGTCGCGATGAGTTTCTTGGGATATGAAAGCGCTTCGAAATTCGGCAACAGGATGGAAAGCCCCTTGGAAAACCAAAGGAGCGCCACGCTCTTGGTCTTTTCGGCCATGTCGGCGACGGCATTGGCCGAGTGGCTCGAAACGAACACGCCGAGCGAAAAGAGGATCGAAAGCATCGGCGCGGCGAAGGTCGAGAAGAAGAGCACTACCGCGAAGGTGACGAGAAGCTTCAGGTACGAAAAGAACGCCGCGAAGAAGAAAAGCTTGCCCGGCATGAGGTCTTCGTACGCCAGGAGTCCGGCGAGAACGGCGGTTTCGGCGAGGTAGATGACCGCGAGCACCATCGCGAAGCCGAGGAACTTGCCGAGTACGAACGCGTAACGGGAAATCGGCTTGGAAAGGATGAGATAGATGGTGCGCCCTTCGATTTCGCGGGCGAGCATCTGGCCCCCGACGAAGACGACGGCGATGAGGCCGGAAATTTCGATCATCGAGAGCCCGAAGTCGAGCACGATGCGTTCGGTCTGGCCGAGCGAAAGCGAGGCGAGGACGACCGAGAAGAGGATGGTGGCCACCGAAAAGAACATGATGAGCGCCAAAAGGCGGCTGCGGACGAGTTCGCGGAAGGTGTTGAAAGCGATGTTGAGCATTATTGCAGAAGAGAACCAATGAAATCCCGGTATCCGTTCGAGAAGTCGGCCCCGGTAGCCGATTTCTTTCATTCTAGTTTCACGACCTCCAAAATCAAGCCCCCTTCCGCGGTACGGACGACGGGGACTCCGTGCGCGAGCGCGAAGACCGTTCCCACCGGTACGTTCGGACATTCGGATTCGGACAGGACTTCGCACGATTCCACCGACAGTTTCTTATCGCGGAAATGCGTATGGAGCCCAGGCCAGGGCGAATATCCGCGGAAGCGGTTGAAGAGCGTTTCGGCCGGAAGCGACCAATCGGCCAAGGCGTCTTCTTTGGAAATTTTCTTGCAGTACGTGGCTTTCGAGTGGTCTTGCGGAACCGCTACGACGTTGCCGGCGGAGTGCGCGCGGAGCGTTTGTACCAGAAACGCGCCGGAAACCTCGGAAAATTTTACGAAAAGCGAAGCCGAAGTGTCGCGACGGTCGATGGCGATGGGTAAGACGGCGAGCGCGTCGCCCTCGTCCATCCCCTCGCTCATGGCCATGACCGTCACGCCGGTTTCTTTTTCGCCCTCGAGGAGGACGCTTTGCACCGGCGAAGCTCCGCGATACTTGGGCAATACGCTTCCGTGCACGTTGACGCAGAGCCTCGAAGGCGCTTCGAGAATTTCCTTCGGAAGGATCTTCCCGTACGCCGCGACGACGAAATAGTCGGCGCCGAAGGCTTTGACCGATTCGAGGAATTCGACATTGCCGCGGACTTTCGCGGGGGTGAATACCGGAATCCCCGCTTCGGTCGCGGCGGCTTTTACCGCGCTCGGCTTGAGTTCCGCGGAACGTCCGACTGCGACGTCGGGATTGGTTACGGCGAAAACCACTTCGACGCCTTCGGCGGCGCTGAGGTCGCGCAAGATGTCCGCCGCGAAGGACGGCGTTCAGAAGAATCAGATTTTCATGCCTATTTTCTCAGTTCGATGAAGTATTCCCGTCCGCCTCGGACGAGTTTGAGCGTCGCCTGCCCGACGGAAAGCCCGCCCGCGAGGAATTCTTTTTTTCAAAGGACGTTCCGGATGGCGAAAGTCGGATATTCGACGGTTCCGGCGGTAACGGAGAGGAACTTGAGTCTCGCCTGGTCTTCCACGAGCGGACCGTCGCGGTCGAAATATCTCATGACGACGCGGTTCGCGGGTTCGGAACCGTAGAAGAACGATGCGGAATATTCGTCGCGGCGTCCGGTGTCGAACTTGAACGGAACGGAAGCCGAAGCCGAGAAGAGCGATACGGTCTCGACGATTTTGCTATCCTGCGCGAGACGCAACGCCCACTGCCCCGGGGACGGAGCGGAAAGCTTGAACACGCCCGACGTCCCCACCCAGTCGAACGAAGTGAGCGCGCCGGAAGCCGAAAGTCCCGAAAAATCGGTGACCGTGACGGTTCAGAGGGCTCACGACGCGAACGTCGTTTCGTAGGAGCCGAGGGTTCCGTCCCGGACCGCCCTGTCGAGATCGGCGACGGAAGAAAGGGTTTTCGAAGAAACGGATTCTGCTACCGCCTTGTCGGAAATCTTGCTCACCGTAAAAACCGTCATCGCCGACAGAATCGCGAGAACCGTGGTCGCGATGAGGAATTCGGCGAGCGTGAAGGCTTTTCGGGAAAGCATGCTATTTCTTCAGGGAAAGGATCTTCGTAACGAAGAATACCACGGCTACGAGAATAACGAAAAGAATCATTTTTCCAACGCGGTCGAGAAAAACCGCCGCCATCCCGAAGAGGAACGAAATCGAGTAGACGAACTTGCGGATGAACGACTCGGACATGCCGAGATTCAGCAACCGGTAGTGGAGATGGTGTATGCGGTCGCCTTTGAGCGGGCTCTTGCCGTTGTAGATGCGCGCGGCGATGACGTAGAACGCGTCGACGAGATAGACTCCCAAGACGGTCGCCACCGTGGCGACCTTGCCTCCTACGAGAATGGCGAGGGAGGCGATGAGGAAACTCGCGAACATGCTGCCCGATTCGCCCAAAAGCACCTTGGGCGCGAGGTTGTAGTACCAGGCGGCGGCGGCGGTAGGAATGACGACGGCGAGGATGGAAAGCACGAAAATGGAGTTCTCGCGGAGCTGGGGGGTGCTGTCGGCCAAATAGAAACGGACGGTGGAAACGGCGATGACGAGGAGTGAAATCACGACGAGTCCGGACGTGAGGCCCGGAACGCCGTCGGACCAGTTGATCGAATTGAAAACGAGGACGTACCAAACGACCGTGAACAGGAGCGGAATGAGGTAGACCTTGAAGTCCCCGAGCACGGCGTAGTAATCGCCCAAATCGACGACGCCTCCGAAAATACCGGAAACGTATCCGATCTTGATGCTCGTGATTCCCACGACGGCCCCTACGAAAACTTGGAGCGCGAGGCGGACTTTTGCGGGAACGGCGAAACGCGTCTTTCGGGCGTGCCCCTGAAGTTCTTCGGAAGTCTTTTTCACGATGCCGACCTTTTCGTCGCGATCGAATTTGTAGATGGTATCGAGGTCGTCCAGAAAACTCACGGCCGAAACGAGCGTTCAGAGCGCGAGGAGGACGTAGAGCTTTTCGTGCATCGACTCCGGCATGACGGGAACGAGCAGAAGGGCGAAGAGCGCGAAGTTGGCGAAGAAGGCAATACCGACGCCGAACGGCACCGGGGCGCGCTTGTGGCCGTACGGCGCGGGGTTGTCGAGCAATCCGAACTTCGGAAAATACCGGAGGACGCCGCGGAAGATGGCGAGCGAGGTCAACGAAGACGCGAGCGCGATCGTAACGATGGCGGTTACCGAGGGGAAGTGGAAGAATTGCGCGAGGGTTTCCATGGAAAGCTGGGGCTATTTCGATTTTTCTTCGATTTCGAGTTTCTTTTCCTCCCAATACCTCATGAAGGCGTCGCGACGGAAAAACCAGACGTAGGCGGAGAAGGCGACGATGAGCGCGAGGAAGAAGTACCCGACGTAGTCGAGCACGACCTTGTAGTACGAAGCGAAGGCGACGGAGAGCGTGATGATGGTCGTGGCCCAAACGATCGAACCGATGACGTTGTAGGTCCAGAAGCGTCCGGGGACCATGCCCGCCGAACCGGCGATAAACGGCACGAACGAGCGCGCGAGGTTGTGGAATTTCCCCAAAATGATGAAAACCGGGCCGTTCTTGGCGATTTGGCGTTCGAGGTATTTGAGTTCGGTGCGACCGAGTCCGAACGCGTCGCCATATTCTTTGAAGAACGATTTCCCGTAGCGCTTCCCGAGCGCGTATCCCACGAAATTTCCCAAAACCGCCCCCACCGCGCAGACGGCGATGGTTTCCGGCAAGTGGTCGCGACCGAAGAATCCCCCGACGATGAGCATGACCTGCATTCCGGGAACGAGCACTCCGATGACGGGGAACGATTCGATGACGCTGAACGCGAACGCGACGAGGTAGTTCCAATTCCCCCAGGAGTTCACGAGGACCTCCATGTAGGCGAGGAACTGCGTTATCCAATCCTTTTTGAACAGTACGATGAAAAGCAGTCCGAACGTAATGGCCATGAAAAGACCGTTCAGGAACGCGGCGAAGGCGGAAGCGAGCTTTTTGAGGACCGGATGGCGCATAGTGGTTTTTCGTCGCATACGATACGGAAAAAGCCCTTCCGGGCAAAAGAAAAACGCCCCTCGCGGGGCGCTTCGGACTTATTCGGACGCGGATGTCGGGGCCGTGGGCGTATCGGTCGGAGGAATCGTCGGCTGCGGAGCTTCGCCAACCTGGGCGCCCGAAGAGCTCGGGGCGGTTTGGGGCTGGGTTCAACCGGTTTCCGAAAGCGGAGAGGCGGCGGAACCCGATGCGGACTGCGGAACCCGCGGCTGCGTGACGGATCCGGAAGAATTGGGACTCTGAACCGCGCCGGTGCCGGCTGTCGTACCGGAAGCGGCGAGAGCGCCCGTATTGGCGGTCGGGACGGCGTTCTTGTGCTTGTGCCCGTTGGGGCGGCGGCCGGTGAACACGCGAACGCCTTCCCCTACGATTCTCGTCTCCCCTTCGGGAACGTACTTCGGGAACGGCGACGGGGCTTCGGATCCGGTTCCCGGAACCATCGATTCCGGACCGCTGGTCTTGATGGACGGCGATACGAACGAGAACGCTCCGACTCCGACGACGGCGAGAGCGAAGAATCCCGCCATGGCGCGAACGAGGACCTTGCGCTCTCCGAAAAGTTTGGAGAGTCCGCCCTTGCGTTCGGCGGGAAGGTCTTTGGCGACGGTTTCGACGTACGCTTCTTTTTCGGCTTCGACGGTCGGGATTTCGAGGACGGCCTCCGACGGGGCGGCGGCTTCCTCGGACGGAACTTCTTCGGAGAGCGGCGGTTCTTCCGCGACGGCCGGGAGTTCCGCGACCGTTTCGGCCGCAACGGCTTCTTCCGGCGTTACGGCTTCCTGAGCGGCTTCCACGGGCTCGGAGACTTCGGTCACGGCTTCCGGCTCTTCTTTTTTCATTTCTATTGGCTGGCGGACTTCCGGTTTCTTATCGGGTTTCGGCGGAACGATGCCTTCGAAGAGCGGGTCTTTGAAGAAGTCGTCGTCCATTTCGAGGTTTGGGAAAAACTCCTTGGAAGATTCCGGAATGACCACGGCGGCAACCGCTTTTTCTTCGGCTTCTTTCCTGGCGGCTTCAGGATCTTTGAGGGATTCGGTAAGGATTTCGTTCGCCTTCGCTTCGCCTTCGGTGCCGATGACCTTCGCGGCCTGGATGATGTCGACGCCTTCCACGAGCGGGCGGTCCGAATCGTCGGAAGCCTGCGCGGTCGGGGTTTCGACTGCGGTTTCCGCGGTTGCGGGGACTTCGGACTCTTCCTTCTTTCCAAGGGAAATCGCCGGCTTCGTGCCGAGGGAAATCATCGCTCCGGCACGTTTCGGCATGGCGGAATGCGCGGCGGGTTTCGGAGCCTCTACGGCTGCCGGAGCGATTTCGGAAACCGGTGCGGGCGCAACCGCGGGAGCCGAGGACAAGGAAACGCTTCCGGTCTTCAATCCGGTGAGGGAAATCTTCTTCGCGGAATGGGCGGCGTGGGCCGGGGCTTTCGTTACCGGTGCCGCGGGAACGGATGCGGCGATGGCCGATGCCGGCTGGGCCGGTACGGAAGGAGCCGGAGCGGAAACCGGTTCGGACTGGACGTTCGCGGAAACCGCGCTTTCCGTTTCGGAAAGCTGCTGGGCGCGCGGAATCGCGCTTTCGTCAACCGGGGCGACCGAGCGGAGGTCCGCGGTCTTCAAGGAAGAAAAGTCGAGTTTCGCCATCGTCGTCGAGACGTTACGGGTAGTCCCTCCTATGCTATCGCACTTTTTCGGGAGCGTCAAAAAACGGGGGGAACGCCAACGCTCCGGTGCCGCGGGGCTTTTTCCGGCTTTACTTTCGCGCGATTCGCGTATAATGCGCGCGACTTATCGAAGGAACCGAACCTCATCGGTCCCTTTTTTGGTACTTTTAGCCTCGCGAGAGCGCGGCATTCATTCTAACCCTGCCCCATGGCATACCGAAACATCGCGATCATCGCGCACGTCGACCACGGAAAGACCACCCTCGTCGACGCCCTCCTCAAGCAGACCGGAACCTTCCGCGAAAACGAGGCCGTAGACACTTGCGTAATGGACTCCAACGACCAGGAAAAGGAACGCGGGATCACCATCTACGCCAAGAACACCGCCGTTTCCTACAACGGGACCAAGATCAACATCGTCGACACCCCGGGCCACGCGGACTTCGGATCCGAAGTCGAACGCGTTCTCCGCATGGTCGACTCGGTCGCCCTCGTCGTCGACGCCTACGAAGGCCCGATGCCGCAGACCAAGTTCGTTCTCAAGAAATCCCTCGAACTCGGACTCAAGCCGATCGTCATCATCAACAAGATCGACAAGCCGACCGCACGTCCGGACGAAGTCGTCGACATGATTTTCGACCTCTTCGTACAGCTCGGCGCGACCGACGAACAGCTCGACTTCACCGTCGTCTACGCCATCGCCCGCGAAGGAATCGCCCTCAAGTCCCTCAAGGACGAAAAGAAGGACATCTCCCCGCTCTTCGAAACCATCCTCGAAAAGGTCGCCGAAGCCCAGAACGACACCGCCAAGCCGTTCCGCATGCAGATCGCGAACCTCGCCTACGACAACTACCTCGGACGTCTCGGCGTAGGCCGCGTCTACGAAGGCGTCGCCAAGGTCGGAGCGCAAGTCACCGTCATCGGCAACGACGGCGTCCGCCGTAACGGAAAAATCTCCAAGATCTTCACCTCGATGGGCCTCAAGCGCGTCGAAGTCCAGGAAGGCGAAGCCGGCGACATCATCACCATCGCCGGAATCCCGGACATCTACGTAGGCGAAACCGTCACCATGGACGCCAATGCCGAACCGATGCCGGCAATCCACATCGACGAGCCGACCCTCGAAATGCAGTTCCTCGTCAACGACTCCCCGTTCGCCGGAAAGGAAGGCAAATACGTCACTTCCCGCAATATCCGCGAACGTCTCGAACGCGAAACCGAAGCCAACGTCGGTCTCAAGATCGACTTCGAAGGCTCCGACGGAAACTCCTACACCGTCGCAGGTCGCGGGGAACTCCACCTCTCGGTCCTCATCGAATCGATGCGCCGCGAAGGTTTCGAACTCCAGGTAGGTTCGCCGAAGGTCATCTTCCACATGGAAAACGGCAAAAAGATGGAACCGATCGAAACGGTCGTCGTCTTCGTTCCGGAAGAAAGCTCGGGAACCATCATCGAAAAGCTCGGAAAGCGTAAGGGCATCATTAAGAACATGTCCTCCGAAAACGGCATCACGAACCTCGAATTCGACGTTCCGACCCGCGGTCTCCTCGGTTTCCGTTCGATCTTCACCATCGAAACCAAGGGCGAAGGCATCATGTACTCATCCTTCTCCCACTACGAAGAATACAAGGGCGCCATCGAAAAGCGCGACATCGGATCGATGATCTCCGCTTGCGGAGGCATGACCATGGCGTATTCCCTCTGGAAACTCGAAGAACGCGGACCGATCCTCGTCGACCCGGCAACGGAAATCTACGAAGGCATGATCATCGGCGAACACCTCAAGGGCGGCGACCTCATCGTCAACCCGACCAAGAACAAGCAGCTCACCAATATGCGCGCTTCCGGTACGGACGAAGCGGTTCGTCTCACTCCGATCCGACGCATGACGCTCGAAGACTGTCTCGACTACATCGCCGACGACGAATACGTGGAAGTCACCCCGCTTTCGCTCCGTCTCCGCAAGAAGTTCCTCACCGAAAACGAACGCAAGAAGAATACCAAGGGCTAATCGCCCAAGTTCCGAATCCCCCCGCCTTGCCGCGGGGGGATTTGATTTTCGAAAAATAAGGAATAGTCTCCCCGAGATGGATTCAACGAAATTTTAATACTCTTCCATGAACGCCCCGGAATCCCCGATCGTTCCGTTTTCCCTTCCGGAAACCGGAATCCAGGAAATCGACCGCCAGCATGGCGAACTCCTCGAAAGCCTGCGGAAACTGGCGGCCTGGATAGGCACGCCTTCTGAAATGGCCGCCGTTTTCAGCGCCGTTTCGTATTTGAACGACTACGTCGACAAACACTTCCAGTTCGAAGAGGAATTCCTCGCGGAAAACGGATATCCGAACCTCCCGCAGCACGTCGAAGAACATGCGGCCATCCGCGTCCGGGTCGCCGATCTCACGTCGAAAATCCTCGACGGCAGCGAGATTACCGAAGAAATCATGGCCACGATGACGCAGTGGATCGTGGGGCACATCGGCGAAGAAGACCTCGAATACGCGAAGTTCCTCAAGGACGGCCAAATCGCCGAATTGGCGCCGGCCGGAGCGTAATCGGAGTCTTATTTGACTTCCGCCCCCTTCGCTATACAATTCCCGCACTTTAAAACCTCATTCTCCACGAGGGAGATAGAAGCCCATGATCGTATACGCGCTCAAGAACGCCTCCGAGTCCAACGAAAAGCTCATCCTCCGTTACAAGAAGATGTTCTTCCAGACCCGCACGGCAAACAAACTCCGCACGGAGAAGTACGCAGAACGCAAGCCTTCCGTTCGCAAGATCCGCGAAAAGGCCATCGTCCGCGACATGTACCGCAAGGTCAACAAGCGCGAAGCTTTCTAGTTTCGGTCAGTTTTCGAAAAAAGCCCCTAAGGGGCTTTTTTCGTGCGTGAAAATACCGTATCCTACGGGAAACCCGTTCCGAGCATGCGAGCCTTTCCGTTCGCACCCCGCAAGGGAAGAATCCTCTCACAGATTTTTAGGACAGTAAAATCCATAAAAGTCCAGAGGTATTTTTGAACTTCCGGAAATCAAATGGTAAACTTTCGAAGACCCCACGAAAAACCCAGACAAAAATGGAACTCCAAAACGCAAACCTCCCCGTAACCGCACCGGAATTCGATCCGCTCGCTTTCGTTGAAGCGTCGGAAACCGAGTCCGTCCAACGGCCCGTCGCCATCGAAGCCGAAGAGACCGTCCTCTTTTCCGTAGGCAACGGCAACGACGTCGATCCGCTCGCCAACGTCGAATCCTCCGTCGAAACCGCTCCGGTCGCCGCACCGAAAAGCTCCGCCCTCCGCGATTCCTTCTCTTTCCTCGTACGCTACGTCGCCGTTTCGACCGCCGTATTCGCCGTACTCCTCCTCACCGCCAACTATTCCGCGTACTCGACCATCGCCTGGAACTGGATTTCTCCGGCTTCGGTAAAGGCGTCTTCCGACGCGGTCGTCGAAGGCATCCTCAAATCGAAGATCACCGCCTACGCGAGCGAAAGCGAATCCGGCGCGGACGCGGCAGCAGTGGAAGAAGCCGACGACCTCAAGAAGAAGCTCGAAGAATCCAACGTCGCCATCAAAGAAAACATCCTCTCCCCTAAGAAACTCGTTCCGGCCAAGCCGCAAATCGCCGTCGACTTCGACATCGTCCCGTACGAAAACCGCATCGTCGTCCCGAAAATCGGCAAGAACGTTCCGCTCGTCGACGTCGAACAGGGCAACAACGTCGACTTCGACCACATGGAGAACATCTTCATGAAGGAACTCGAAAAGGGCGTCATCCGCTATCCGGGAACCGCGCGTCCGGGTGAAAACGGTAACGCCTTCATCTTCGGACACTCGTCCAATTTCCCGTGGATGCCGGGTTCCTACAACCAGGTCTTCGCCCTTCTCGACCAGCTCGTCTACGGCGACGAAATCATCGTCTACTACAACCAGAAGAAGTACGTCTACGTCATCAACCAGAAAGAAATCGTAAAGCCGGGCGACGTCAAAGTCCTCCAGCGCGACAACGCCGAAAAGAAAGAACTTTCGCTCATGACCTGCTGGCCGGTGGGAACCACCCTCAAGCGTATGATCGTGTTCGCGGAACTCAAAGAAGTGACTCCGGTTAAATAAATCCCCGAACCTTCCAGAATATGGACCTCTCCTCCGCCGTCTACGCATACCAGTTCTCCAACGTGACCGCCCTTTCGTCGTTCGACGCGCTCGGCATCGCGGCATGCGTATTCTTCGTGCTCGCCGCGGCCGCCTCGGTAGCCGTCGGCCCCTATTTCTACGGATTCTCCGTCTACCGCCAGAAGGAACGCGAGAAACTCGAAAAGAAAAAGACTATCAAAAACCTCCTTCTCATGAAGGACATCCAGACGGAACTCGAAGACGAAATGAAGCGCTCTCTTACGAACGCGAATCTCAGCCAGTAGCCGAAGCTACGAAAACCCATTCGGAAAACCCGTCCACGAGCCCTCGGTCGAGCATGTCGAAGTGCAGTGCCCGGCCCATGCGGAACGGGGATACCATTCCGGAATCGAGAAGCTCGGACAAGACCTCCCAAGAGGTCTTTTTTCTTCGTCCCGGAGTTCCCGGAGCATCCGCCAAGCGGAGTCCTTTGAGGATTTCGAGATTCAGCGCGCCGCGTACGGCCTTAGTGGCGGCGCTTCAGAGCGGCGGAACCCCCGGCCCGTATCCGAGTGCGGAAATGTCGCATCCGAACGTGACGGCGACGTCGCGGCAGTCGTAGCCGTAGCGGTTGCGCTTGGCGTCGTAGTACCCGAGCGAATCGTAGTAGGCGCGGATCTTCGCCACCGATTCGGCGCTCCGGATTCCCCAAACGTGGACGGGACGTTCGACATCGGCTTCGGAAATGGCCTTTCCGACGAATTCGGACTCTTCCTGCGCGGTCGTCCCCGAAACGTCGTACGTGCGGACGAACGACGGTTTGTCGGCGAGTTGGGCGACGCGGAAGCGGTACCCCGGCGCGGTATCGTGCGGATTGGGGAAAATGCGGTCGGAGAGGACTTCTTGCATGGGATTCGTTACGGTTGCTGAACGGTGCGGATAGTACGTGATTCGCCAGTCGGAATCAATGCCGAGTTTGGGGCGGTTACCCATGGTGGTATCCGCTCCCCTTTTTGATTTGCGAAACCCGGTACGCCTGCTCGCAGAGAATGAGGAGCGCGAGCGAATGCGGGAAGGTCATGGGAGAGAGCGAGAACGTTCCGGAAATTCGGTCCGACAGGGCCGGAAGATCCACTCCGTACGCGCCGCCTATGAGAAAATCAGCGCCTTCCGACCGTGACAGTCGACGTTCGATTTCGACGGCGAAGGCTTCAGTGGACATGGTCTTGCCGCCGATGTCGAGATAGAGCGGCTTCACGTTCTTGTCGGCGAGGTACTTGGCGATACGCTCGGTCTCCTTGCGGACGACGAGTTTGGCGTCTTCGGATTTTTCCGGCTTGATCGTGACGATTTCGAGGGATTTTCCCATGCGCTTTCGGTATTCTTCGACCGCCTGGGCGAAATGCCCGAACGAATCGGTCACGGCTATGATTCTGTACATGGAAATCAGTATGTTTCGGATTTTCCCGAAACATACTGATTTCCTTTGACAAATCCACCCCTTTCCATACCATATCACGGCTCGATTTACCCGAGCATGATCTTTCAAAAAGAGGCGTCCGCGCCACTTTAG
>JBAQKV010000084.1:0-2558 GCA_049301335.1 Patescibacteria group bacterium | reverse complement strand
GCGTTTGGCGTTCTCCTCGCCCTGGTAGCCGGCGAACCTCTCCTTGAGCAAGGGGAAGAGGTTGCTCGCGTTCGGCGTGACGTGAGCTTTTTTGGTGGATTTCGCCAGGGCCGGAACCCGCTTTTCGACGATGCGTTCGACTTCGACGACCTTCTCGACGACGACGGGTTCGGCAGTTTTGGCGGCCGCGATGAGCTCGCGTTGGCGTTGTCGCCAGGCACGTGCTCTCTCCGCGTCGCTGGAATAGGTCCCTGGCCGCCCGCGTTTTCGTTTTTCGGTCCCTTCGGACATGTCCGCTCCCGTATTTCGTTCGTACGGAATCATGATAGAGCTCTGACCGCTTGAGCGCAATATCGAACGAACGGAATCATGCCGACTTCACAAATGATCGCGGAACTAAAAAACGGACCGAACGGTCCGTTTTATGCCTCCATCACTTGCCCCAGCAGAACGCTCGGGCGGTGAATTGGGCGTCTGCCTTGTCGTCGGTATGGTAGTCGGCGTCCTCCTGGTACTTGCCGTCCCGGAAGAATTTCACCCGGTATTCCTGCCATTCCGCGTCGCGGTAGACTTTTGCTGCGAGCTTCTTCCCGTCGTTCAGGATCGTTTCGATCCTCCGGAGGGCCATATTCAGCGCTTCGCCTAGAACCGGGTTCAGACCGAGGCTGCATCGGTTCCCGAAGGGACCGTTTTGCCGTCGAGAATGAACCTGGACGCCTTGCTCGCCGCGGAGGCCGCGGTGACGATCGCCTTCTTGTCCCCTTTGAGCACCCTGAGCCAGGATTCGACGTAGCTCGCGTGGTGCTCAAGCTTTCCCTTCACGCCAGTTTCGGCGCTGAGGAACGCCGCTCCCAACTCAGCAACGAGCTCCTCCATCGCGTACGCCTCGGTACCGAACCGGTTCTTCAGGTCACGGGCGAGCCGCGACTTGTGGCCGGTCCAGTGCGTCAGTTCGTGAAGCGCGACCGCGTAGAAGTTCTCGGGAGAACGGAAGCGTTCCCTGTCCGGAAGGCGGATGTCGTCCTTCATCGGATTGTAGAACGCCCTGGTACCGCCCTCGATGATCGAGGCTCCGCTGTTCCGCATTACCTCTTCCGCCCTTTCAAGCGGGTTCCAGATTGCGAAAGGTTCCGGCTTCGGAATGCCTTCGACCTGGTCGAGGTTGAAAACGTGGAAGGTTTTCACGAACGGCACGCGGCGTGTCTCTTCTTCGCCGCTAGAGTTCGTTTCTTTGCGCTCGCGCGCTTCGAAGTAGATCCCGAGGACAGACTTCTCGCCCTTGCGGACGTGGCCGCCGAGGTCGATGGCCTGCTTGAAGGTGAGCCATGCGGGTGACGTGTAGCCCTGCGATTCCGCCCCTATCCAAAGGGACAGTACGTTGACGCCGCTGTATGGGTCGCCGGTCTTCAGGTTGTAGGGCATACGTCCGGCTTCGCCCTGGCCGTTCCAGGTGATGGACCCGGCCGCTTTCCCGGCTTCGAGGATCCCGATGATTTTGTCGGTGATGGCCTCGTACGCATTTGTTTTCGATTCCATGGCGTGGACTCCTTTCTCGTGTGTGCGCCGGCCGCATGACACTCAGGAATCGACGAATGTCAAATTTTAATTTGACATTGGCATTTTTCTAATTATTACCTCCACGGCAAAACGACGAAAAGGAGGTAATGCCATGCAATCGGATTCTTTCGCCCTGAAAGGATTGCGCAAGCTCCTCAGCCTTCATGCGGACGAGGCGTACGACCACATATGCGGGACGTACCTTTCCGCAAGGTGGGCAATCCGGGACCTCGCGGAAAGGCACGGTTTGACCGAGGAAGAAGTCGAAGAGGACATAAAGTCCGGCTTCGTAACGCTTCCGGTAACCCCGGGCGAACCCGCTTACGAACCGTTGGAGAAGGAGAACTTCCGAATACGCTCGGCGGACTGGGAGGTTCAGGTGCTCAGTGACGGCACCGGCATCAAAAACAATAGGGAACGCGACGTTTGGGAACTCGTCGACGGAGATTTCGCCGGCGAACAGTTTTTCACTCTCAACGCTGCGCACCGCGAAACGGAAAAAGTCGGGAAGCGGATTCCGACTGAAAGAGAATGGGACGAGATCATCCGTACCATCAATCCAGAGATCGATGTAGGCGGTCGATGGCACGACGACGTTTCCGTAAGGGAAACTCTCGGCCTGAAACTCGCCGGCTACCGTGCTGCCTTCGCTTCCGAGCATTACTATCGGGGCGTGAACGGCTTCTACTGGGCTTCGAACTCAACAGGGACAAACGGACGCTACCTGCTGTTAACCAGCAGGCAAGTCATCCCGGCGAAGAATGCCGTCCCAGCGAACGGATTGTCGGTCCGCTGCATCGCAGCATAGGACCCTGACAGGCCGTTGGCCCTAAGACCCCTTAAGGGGGTCTTTTAAATCGGCCTTGCGCCAACGTCCGACGGAGCGATCGAGGATTTTAAAGAACCGTACGGTTTAAATACGGCTACCGGACAATAAACGTATCGAAGTCGACTTGCTTGGCGTGGAAGTCTACGTATCTTGGAGCGATTAACCCCATAGG
>JBAQKV010000083.1:0-12371 GCA_049301335.1 Patescibacteria group bacterium | reverse complement strand
CCGCTGACGACCGCCGTTTTCGTCGCCGGAGCGACGGCTCAGGCCTGCACGTACGACACCATTCTCTTCCTGCCGTTCGGGCCCGCGACCGGGAAATCCGCACCCGCCGCCATGAGGGAGTTGGCGTCGTAGGCGGCTTCCGCGGAGTCCGAACCGAAACCGGTGGCACGGGCGATGACGCCGAGAGTTCCGCCCGGTAATCCGGCAGCGGATATCCTGAACTTGTCCGGATTGAGCCTGAGCTTCTTGAAATCGGGCTTTCAGGCGGTGTAATTGGAATCGAGGGGAACGGAACCGACATCGCCGCCGGTGAGCGCCACTGAAGCGCCGTCTACGTACGCGAACGCTCACGAGAGCGCGTAGTCCGTATCGTGCACCACGTAGTACCTCGGGGAATTGTTCGCGATGGCGGACTCCGCCGATATCGCCGTCTGCAATGAGCGGACGTTCGCCTTGATTGCCGAATCCTTGGCATCCTGCGAATATCCCGAAAGCGCCAAGAACCCGACCGTCGCCAATATCGCGAGGATAGTGATGACGACGATGAGTTCGACGAGGGTGAAGCCGGAGATTTTGGCCTTTTTGGGGATTCTGACCGCCATTTGCGGATGCTTGGAATTCGTAAGCATGTTTTTTTAAAATTATTTCTGGAGATTTTCGCGCATCTTTACCGGAATTCAACTTTCTGTCGTTCGAAATAATGAAAAACTCCCCGGAAAGGGGAGTTTTCGTTGGTACGCTTACGGATTCAGGCGCGCATGTTTTCGCGTCGGATTCGTGCGTTGCGGTTCCTTCGGATTTTCGTCTCCTCTTTTTTTTGGGAGAGGCGGATGGTGACGCAAATGGTGACGTACGTCAGCCAAGATCCGAGGAAAAGGTTTCGTTTTCGGGTAAGCGAAGCGTGCATGCCGACTATCGTGTCGAGTTCGAGGAAACGCGATGTGGCATTTTCTCGGGCCTCGGCGATTTTTTTCGGACTCTGCGAGCGGTCGCCCTGGATTTCGAGGTAGTACTCGTACGAGCCGTTCCCCAGCTTTCCGTATTCTTCGAGGAGCCAAAATTTGAGTTTGGGCATCTCGTCGAACAGGCTTGCCAGCGTCAGGTGTGCCGAGGCCACCAACAATACGATCATCACGTCTTGAGTCGTCAACGTCCGCCCCTTTCTTTTTGAGTTACGACCGGTTGAAAATACCTACGGTTTTCGAAATGTCAAAAAAAGGAAGGAGGGTGGCTCCTTCCGGTTTCATGAGGCGCGTTTCGCGTCCCATGAACGTACGCGTTTCCTAACTTTCGCGGACATGGCTTCCATCTTGAGGCAAGTGAAGACCTCCATGGGCCACAAGAGCCACCAGTGCGAGAACGGCACCTTCGGAAGATCCCTTTTCAAGGCTTCCCCATTGGCGGCGCAGACGCGCATCTGTTTGCGGTATTCGGCGGCCATGGATTCGGGCACGCCGGGTTCTTTGGCTATCCGCACGTAGTAGTCGTATTGGATTTCCACGTATTTCCGCATGGCGGAGAGGTGCCACTTGGGGATGACTTTCCAAGCGAGCGCCAATCCTATCGCGAAATACGCCGATGCCCATACTGCCAGCCAAATCGCCGCTTGGGCGAGTTGGAATTCGTTTCGCATGCTTCCTCCTTTTTGTTTTTCACGCGCCGGATTTTTCTTCAGTCGCGCGTTTTCTCGCTTCGTTCGCCGACTTGTCGAGCCGTTCGATGCTCTTGAGACATTCGAACGTCCAACGGAGTTCGGTCACCCAAAGCAGGTTCGCGAAGTGTTTCCGCTGGTTCGCATAGTAGTCGAGCGAAAAGTCCGCCCTCAATACGGCTTGTCGGGCGAGTTCTGCGCAGGTTCGCAAATGATCGTCCCCCAGGCCGGCTTCCGAAACGAGCGCCACGGAATAGTTTTCCATAGCGGCCGCCGCGTACGCCGCCGCGGTTTTGACGTACAGTTGCGACAATGCCGGAACGTGTGCCCAAACGAAACCGATGGCCATATGGCCGATCAGAACCGTCCAAACGACGTCCAAGAACGAATAAACGTCTATCGAATCCATTTCCGCCTCCTTTATTTGAAGTTCGATGGGGTATGTATAACTACGGCACGAACCGTGTCAACTAATCGGGCTGCCGCTTGGTCTCGCGGGGCATACGGATTTGCCATATCGCGCCCTTGCCGTACAATGCGCCGGCCCTTTCGGAAAGGGGAACGCGTACGCCCGGGGCAACCTGGGTGAGGAAAGTCCGGACACTGCCTGGAAAGCGCGGCAGATAACGTCTGCGGCCCGGTTGCCAATACATAAGCGCCGGGTACGGAAAGTGCCACAGAGACCATACAGGGCTACGGCCAAAACGTGAAAAGCCGTTCGATGTCCCGCAAGGGGCTACGGACGGGCCCGTACGGTAACGTACGGATAGCTGGCAAACCCCGCGCGGTGCAAGGGGAATGGTGCCGAACCCGCAAGGCTCCAGGGCCGGGCGAGGCATACCCCGCTTGAGGCGTCGGGCGACCGACGTCCTAGATAGATTCGCGTTGAGACACAGAATCCGGCTTACTACCTTTCCGAAAGGGCTTTTTCTGAAAAACTCCTGAAAACCGGCGATCTTCAATTTCGCAAGCTCCGCGCCTCGCTCTCCGTACCAAAGTACGGTTCGCTCCGGTGCTCACAGCTCATTTGAATATCTTGGTTTTGAGAAGTTTTTCTTCCGTTGTGCGAGCATGTGAAAAACCGTATAATGCGCTCGTAACCACCCCCTCCATGAACATCCTCCTCGTCGGAATCCAGGGTTCCGGTAAAGGTACCCAGGCCCGCAAGATCCTCGAAAAATTTCCGGCATCGTTTTTTGAAATGGGGCAGAAGCTCCGCAATTTCACCACCCTCGGGCACGAAAAGAGCGCCGAGGTGAAAGAATGCCTCGAGGCGGGCAAACTCGTTTCCCCCGAACTCGTCGCGACCATCCTCAAGCACTACCGCGACACCCACGAGGGCGGGCGAATCATCTTCGACGGAATTCCGCGCAACGCCGATCAGAAGTCCCTCTTCGACGGCGTGTTCCCGGAATACTTCGTCATATTCCTCGACCTCGATCGCGACGAAGCCATCCGCCGCTTGGCCGGCCGCCGCATCGATCCGACCACGGGCGAATCGTTCCCGGGAGATTTCAAAGGCGATTTCTCGCCGTATACCGGAGTGAAACTCGTAAAACGTGACGACGACCACCCGGAAGCCGTAGCCAAGCGCATCGACACCTTCTACCAGAACACCCTCCCGCTCCTCGCCGCCTGGGCCAACGAAGGCCGCCGCGTATACCACATCGACGCGAGCAAGGGCGTGGACGAAGTATTCTCGCACATCGAAGTCGTACTCTCCGCATACGGAGACGGACGCTAAACCGCTTATGAAAATCATTTCCCTCAACTGTTGGGGAGGCAAAATCCAGGGCGGCCTTCTCGAATTCGTCCGGACCCGCGCTGCGGATACGGACGTTTTCTGTTTCCAAGAAGTCTGGCGCGACACCGGCGAAACCGAACTCGTCCCGCCGTTCCATGCCCAAGCCGCACGCGAGCTCTTTGAAAAGTTCCGCGAAATCCTCACCGACTTCGACGGATATTTCGCCCAGTCGTACGGCGACGACTACGGATTGGCCACGTTCGTCCGCAAGGATTTCGACGTCGTGTCGGCGGAATCGCGTTTCGTATACAAAGAGGGGCCGCGCGTCGAACTCCAGCCGGGGTTGGAAGGCGACCATGCCCGCAACGTGCAGATCGTCACGCTCACCGACGGCCTCCGCATCGCCAATATCCACGGGCTTTGGAAAAAGGGCCGTGGGAAAGACGACACTCCCGAGCGCCTCGAACAGTCCATGATTTTGACGGGCGTGCTTTCTGGGAATGTCCCAACCGTACTCATCGGCGACTTCAACCTCTGGCCCGATACCGAGAGCGTCCGCATGATCGAACGCGCCGGATTTCGCAATCTCGTCCGCGAATACGGCGTTACCTCGACCCGTACCGAACTTTTCCCCAAGGAATTCGTCCCGTTCGCTGATTACGCGTTCACCAAGGGCGTCGAAGTTGCGGATTTCCAGGTGCTTCCGGACGTGGTTTCCGACCACAATCCGCTTCTCGTAACGACCGCCTAATGCGCACGTACGTCCACGTTCCTTTCTGCCGGCAGAAATGCGGGTACTGCAAGTTCGCGCTGACGCCTTTCGTGCGCGATTCGCAGGTGTCGCTCTATTTCGCCGCGCTCGAAAAGGAGGTTTCAACGTTTTTGGATGCCGAAGGCGAGGGCGTAGGGCCGCTCGAAACCCTCTATTTCTGAGGAGGAACGCCTTCGGCGGTTCCGGTGGCGAAGTTGGCGAAGGTCGTTTCGCTTTTCAAAGACCGGCTCGGCATTTTGCCCGACGCGGAAATCACCGCGGAAGCGAATCCCGAAGATTTGACCCCCGAATACTGCCGGAATCTTTTAGATATGGGCATTACGCGCCTTTCCGTAGGCGTGCAGTCGCTTGACGATACCGTATTGGCGAGCGTGGGTCGCAAAGACGCGCAAACGACGATGGCGGGCTTGAAATCGGCTTTTTCCGCCGGGTTCGCCAACGTGAACGCCGATCTCATTCTCGGCTTGCCGCACGAAGCGCCGGGCGGTGCGCTTTCGGCTCTCAAATCCTTGCACGCCGAGTTCCCGCTCACGCACGCGAGCCTCTACGTTTTGGAAGCGGGTTCGTACCCGAAATCGTGGGAAGGGAAGTACGCCGACATGGCCGAAGTGCGCGCCGAATACGCCGAGTGCCGCGAGTTTCTCTTGGAAAAGGGGTTCGCGCACTACGAGGTATCCAATTTCGCCAAACCGGGTTTCGAATCGAGGCATAACCGCGGATATTGGAACCGCGAGGATTCCCGGGGATTCGGACTCTCCGCGGCGAGTCTTTGGAAGGGCGAGAGGTTCGAGAACGCGGCGTCGTTCGCGGGGTATTACCGGGGTGAAACGGTAGACCGTGAAACCCTGACGCCGGAAGACGTTCGGTTGGAAGAAGCACTCTGCGGAATGCGGACGTTTTCGATGCGGAGCGAGCTTGCGGAAGACCGCTCGAAACTCGCCGAATTCGCCGCCGAATGATGGATCGAGGAACGTGATGGAAAAATTCTTCTCACTTCGGCTTGAATTTTTTTTCTCGACCATATAATAGCCGGGCTAATTTAGCAAAACACGCCGCTGTAGCTCAGTAGGTAGAGCGCATCCATGGTAAGGATGAGGTCACCGGTTCAACCCCGGTCAGCGGCTCCATCCAGAGTCTCAAACGAAAAACCGTCCCGATGAGGGGCGGTTTTTTTGAGTTTCACTTCGAAAAAATGGGGGTATCATAGCGCACGTAACCACGCATTCCCATGTCACGCAATTCCCGCCTTTTCGCCATCACCTGAATCGCGACGGTTCTCTGTTCTTCGGTTTTCGCGCTCGTGAACGCCAAAACTCCAGCCAAGGCCGATTGGAATGATTGAAAGTACCAGGTGGTCGAAGTCGTCGACGGCGATACCGTCAAAGTTCGGATGGGAAAGAAAATCGAGTCCGTCAGGATCGTAGGAATCGATACTCCGGAAAAATACCCCACCCGCACCGGGTACGCCGAATGCTACGGCGACGAGGCCAGCGCGTTCGCCGCAACCGCTTTTTCATGAAAAACCGTCCGATTGGTCAGGGATGTATCCCAAGACGCCCGGGATTCGAACGGAAGGATTTTGGCCAACGTCTTTCTTCCGAGCGGTTCCCTCTATGCCGAAAAAGCCGCCGTTTCCGGCAGCGCTTTCCGTTACGTTTACGGCGGCAAACCTTCGCTCTACGATTCTCGTATTCTTAAGGCCGAGGCGTCCGCGAAGAAAAACGGTCTCGGCGTATGGTCAAAATGCGACGGGAAACGGAAACCCGTTTCGAAACCCGCGGCCCCTTCGCCCAAACCGGTAACCGTCCCTGTGAAAAAGCCTTCCGTTCCCGTCATAACCCCAAGCGTCCCTTCGTTCAGCTGTTCCGTCTCCAAGAACGTTTGCGCCGACATGTCGTCATGCTCTGAAGCCATGTTCTATCTGAACTCCTGCGGTCTTGGAAAACTCGACCGCGATAAGGACGGAGTGCCGTGCGAGAGCATTTGCAGATAGATGAAAAAACCGTCCCGATGAGGGGCGGTTTTTTTGTGCCCGCCCCATTTCTTGCCCCCATTCCCCAACCATGGTAAAATGCGCCCATGCCTAACCGCTCTTCGCATTCCTTAAACGAGGCCGAACTCCCAAACCAACCGGAGGCCGGTATTTCGAAAGCGTCGCTAGCACGGTTGGAATCGATGTTCCCCGGCGAATTCGGCAAGCCGCTGGTACTCGGAGTAACCTGGCAGAGCGTAACCGACGTTATCAAGCAGGCGGGGTTCGCCGAAGACGAAAAGGAATTTTTCCGCGCTCATTACCATTCCCGCGAGGCGTACGACAAACCCGACCTCACCGATAAGACCCGCTTCGCCACCGACCGCGTGACCGAGCTCGCTGAGCTTCTCGTTACCGACGACCGCCACGCCGCCAACCTCCTTCTCTACATGGGGCCGCGCCTCATCCACGAGACGTACGGCGAGGGCGTGTTGTTTTGGGTTTGGCACATGGTCACCACCGGCGTCGTCGCCGACCACGCCAAAAAAGCCTTCGAAGACTACCTGAAACGCCGCACCGAAACCATAGGATCCGAAGACCGTTTCGAGCTCGTCATGAAAGCGCGCAACACCCTTTGGCGCACGCACCGCAAATCCGAAATCGTCGATATTCTCGCGCTCTACGGCCTCTTTCTCGGTCTTGGGGATTTCGTAAGGAAGACCAATCGAAACGGACTTCCCGGCGAGTTCGCCGGACTTTCGCTCGAACGTATCGAAACCATCCGCGACTACGAAAAATCCCGTGTCCGCCGATGGGAATGGAAAGACGTCTCCGAAGACGGAATCGACCTCGCCGAGCACGTCGCCGTAGTCGACGCGAACTACTTCACGCTCGAGGATTTCCAACGTTCGTTCTGAACCGGCAAAGACTGGAGCGGCAGGGGATACAAGCTCTATCTCGACTCGCCCGTGGGCATCGCCCTCATGAAAGACGGCTTTCCTATCGCCGTCACGGGCTTTTCGCTGCGCGATTCCGACACGCTCTTCGTCAACCAGTTCCAACAAGTCGCTTACGACGCCTACGACCGCCACGGCAGAATGGTGGGAAGCCGCGTCGACGAAGCCGCCAAACGCCTCGATTGGCAAGAATTCTTCTACGGGCTCCTTACCGATCTCGCCCGCGAGTCCGGATATTCAAAAATCGTCCTCCAGTCCGGAGAAAACAACTTTTGGACCGAAGTCCCGCGCGAAATCTACGAAGTCGAAAACGGAAAAACCGTGCCGGTTCCCATCGACGTACCGCACCTTTCCCAAGAAATCGCCCACAAGATATACGACGCGTTCGCCGTATCCCACGGCTTCACGCGCGAAGACGACGAGGGAGACTGGGTCAAATCGGTCGGCTAGCCCCTAGTACGAATAGGTCGATTCGGCAGTGGGGAACCCCGTGCCCGGATACCGGTTCAGTCCGGAGATGAGGACGGAACTTCCCGAAGGCGAAACGTTCGCGTACTGCGCATCAACGAGACGGAATACGCGTTTTCAATCGACCACCGGAACGCCCGACGTGCGTACGACGAGAACGAAATCCGTCCTGCTTCCCGGGCTCAGTTCCAACGGAGAAGGGAACGTGATCGACGCAGGATCGCTTCCGCTGCCTACCGGAACCGGCCCTGAACCCGCGGCTACGGCGTTTTCGGGCGCTTCGCGGTTCTTGTAGAGCGTCCAGCCGGATACGGCGACCGACGGTCGGAAATTCACGTCGACGTATAACCGCGTGAGCCATGCGGTCCCGTCGCCTTCGTTGCCGAGCGAGAACGCGTTCGATTGGTTCGACTGGGTGCCTATGCTCGAAACGGAAACCTTCGAGCGGGCGAGAAGGCGGGTGGAACTCGCGACGCTTCCGGCGGAAGTCACTAAAACGGTCTGTCCCGAAGCGCGCGCCACGAGCCTGACGCCGAGCGAAGTGCCTTCTGTGGTCGAGGTTCCCGGGAGCGTTCCCAATTGGAGCGATACGGTTTTCCCCAGTGATCATCCGTCGTTGGGATTGCGGAAAAGCGCCCGCACCGCGAGCGTGGCGACGGTGTTTTTAGGGATGGCGATCGAGGTGCCGAAACGCACGGTGTTCGGTCAGGCCAAAGAGCCGTCCGCCAGCTTCGATCCGCTGCCGTCGTAGACTGAAACGGAGAGCATGTGTTGGTCGAGCGTAGCCGTTCAGAGATTCGAAACGTAGACGTCGGTGAGCGTGAGCACGTCGCCGATGGCGTAGACCGCGAAACGGCCGATTTCTTCCTCTTGGAACGGCACGACGATTTTCCCTTGCTGGTCTTGCGGCGAAACCGTCACGGCCGCGCGGGTGACGACGTCGGTGTAGTCGTAGACGGGGCCGTTTCCCGGAGCGGGAACCGTTTGCGTGGGCAGCGCGTAGGGCGCGGAGTAGTCGTCCGCGCGTGCCATGACCGAAGCGCGCTCGGTACCTACGAGGTACCGCGCATAAGAAAGGACGAAGCGGTTTTTCTGGGAAAGCCGCTTTTTGAGAAGCGCGGAAATCTTCGCGTCGATGGCGTCGAGCGTGCGGACGGCCTCGGATTTTCCCATTCGCGAAATCCGGTACGAAAACCCTCGGAACGCGACGTTGATTTGGCTTTTATACGCGCTTTGCACCCCCGGATGCAGGGTCGTGCTGATTCCCGTCCACGGAGCGCTGCCGTCCGCGGTGGCGAACGGCGCGGAAAAGAGCGCGGAAGATGTCGCGACTACGAGGGCGAATGCCAGGGAGAACGCTTTTTTCATAAGACTTTCGGGTAAACGGTACCCGCCATCATACTCCGCGAAGCCCCCACCGCAATTCCAACCAACATCCGCTCGCGTTTTTCGTGCTGACGGATATTCTCGAAACAGACTTATCCCTTTCCCCAATGGATATGAACCTTGCCGCCGCCGTACCCGAAGCCGAACGCCGAAACGAAAACGAGCGCCTTCTCGCGCGCCATCCGTATCTTGCCGAATACGCGGAATTCTTGGGCGAACTTTCATTCGACCGGATGGTGGGGATTGGGAACAACGGCATCATCGTCACGCACCCGGACGACGCCTCGAAGGTGGTGAAGATGTCCAACGGCGAACGCGGCAGCCACGATTTGGACAAGGAGTACGAAGCGCATACCCGAATCATGGAAACCGTGCGCATGGGGCACGAATCGGGCGTCCTTCCTTTGTCCGCACGCGTTCCGGAAATGTATCCGGCCCTCTGCGTTTCCGGTAAGACGGTTTTGGTGATGGAGAAGGTGGAAGGCCAGAGTTTCATGACCGTGGCGTACCTCAATTCGATACGCAACGACAATGCCAAATACGGCGAAGCGACCACGCGTCCAAATGCCGAAGAGCTCGCGTTTTTGCGAACCATGACCGACTACCGGGTCGCGCAATACCTCGAGACGCATTACGGAATCGGTTTCGACCACTTTCTTAAAGATTGGGGAGCGCCGGTAAGCGCGGGAATTTGGGCGGTGAACAACGAACTCCGCCTTTCGAAAACCGCCGCGACGGGACCGAACCCGCTTTCGAAACTCCGCGGACACCTCTACGAAAACGGCGTCGAGCTCACCGACTCGCACGGAGGGAATTTCATGCGGGGCAAAGACGGATCGGTCTATGCCATCGACTTCGGCATGACGCTGGTGGCCCGCGAATGGAAAAAAGTTCCGTTCAACGTGGCTTCGAATTCGAAAAACCGTATCGAGAAACGCCTTTCCAACCTCGATTACGCGCCGTTCGTTTTCAACGGCCAAACCTACGCTTCCATCGAAGGGTTCTGGCAGGGGCTCAAGTTCCCCGAAGGGTCCGAAATGCGTGCCCAGGTGGCCGAGATGTCGGGATTGCCTTCCAAGATGATCGGCAATACGGCCGAGAAATCCGAGACTTTCCAGTATTTGGACGAAACGTACCGCGTAGGTCTCGCGAGGCACCAGAGCCTTATGAAGCTCGCGCTCCGGGTGAAGTTCGCCCAGAATCCCATTTGCTTGCAGTTGCTCCTCGCCACGGGCGATACCGAAATCATCCACGAACCCAAAATGAAAGACGGTACCCCGTATCCCGATTCGACCACGATCCCGGCGGAGGTTTTCTCGCGCTTTCTCATGGAAATCCGCGACGAATTCAGAAAATCGGCGGCGGAAGTGGCGGATGGGACGGTCGAGAGGGTTTTGGAGGTTCTGTAAACAAGTGCGAAGAGTATTTCGTACGTCTTTCCTAGCGTTTCTCTATTTACCCGATAGTTTTTCTCTATCGGGTTTATTTTTCTTCGAAATCAGATACCATACATCGTATTTACGATGTAATACGTTATTTATGGCAACCGTGGCAACCAGCGTACGAATCGATCCTAAGGTGAAGTCTGAGGCGCAAAGCCTCGCAAAAGAACTGGGGATGAATTTGTCCACGGTGGTAAACGCGTATCTTTCCCAATTCGTAAGGGAGAGGAGGTTGAGCGTGGGTATCGACGAAGAATGATTCGATCGGGCGACGCAAGCAAAAGTCCTTGCGGCAATAGCGTCCGTTGGTGCTTCCGATTGAATGGAGTTTGAAAATGGCGAAGATTTGCTTTCCCATTTGCGAAATCTCAAGTCGCCCGGTGCCGTTATGAAATAATTTTCTTTTTTCGTGCAAATCCGAGCAGAGAAAGATTTTCTCAAAACCTTTGAAAAGCTTCCGAAAGATTCTCGGATTGCCGTCGAATCGGCACTTGAAATCTTTTTGGAGCATCCTTTCCACCCAAAACTCCGCAATCATGCGCTCAAGGGTAAGAAATATAAGGGATTTCGTTCATTAGACGCCGGGTTCGATTTGCGAATAATCTTTCGGGAACTCTCGGATGGACGTTACGAATTCGTTTCCCTCGTAACGATATGAAGCCATTCGAAACTTTATGGGTAGTTAAAAACTATGAAGAGATGAAAAAAAGAGGGGCTTTAAGGCCCTTCTTTTTTGCAGAATCGGAAAAGTTTTCCACATCGCCCCTCGATCCGTCTTAGGCCGCGTAACGAGTAAGGAGTACATCGTCGATCGTACGCTCCACACCTTTCGCGAGGTCTATCATTTTGTTGGACTCAACAAAATGGTCTTTCGCCTCAACAGAGGCATTCTTGCAGGATTCGAAGTCGACGAGAAGGGAAGATATGAGTTCGGATTTCATGGTTGGCGTTTTGTGGATAGTCTTGTTCGTAACGTTTGCCGGTTTTACTCGGCTGTCTGTCGATTCTAACTGACAACTTTGCCGAGTCATGGAAATTTTACGGAAACTCTTACGAACCGATGACGGTCTCTCGGTTCTCCTATTTCCCGATTTCAACATCGAGGTCGAACGCAAGCGCGTAAAGACGCTCCGCATCATGGTGTATCCGGGCACTGGACGCGTTCGGGTGTCGGCGCCGATGCGAGCGACGGACGCTGCGGTTAAAGCCTTCGTAGGACTGAAAATCGACTGGATTCGCAAGCACCTCTCTCGCGGGGCGGCGAAACCGAAAGCCCTGCCGCACGAATACGTCTCCGGCGAGACGCATTTTTTCTTGGGCGAACCGTACCGTCTCGAAATCGAAGAATCCGCCAAACCTCGGGCATTTTTGCGTGACGGATGCCTGGTATTGGGGGTTCCGGCATGAAGCGGTAAGGATTTTCGAGAGGCGTTCCTCGCGGAATTCTACCGCGCCGAGCTGAAAAAAATCCTCCCCGCCATGATGGGCCGATGGGAGGAGGAAATGGGCGTGAAAGCCGCCGAATGGCGCGTAAGGAAGATGAAGACCAAGTGGGGAACCTGCAACGTCCGCGAAAAACGCGTGTGGTTCAGTACCGAATTGGCCAAGAAGCCGGCCGAGTTCGTGGAATACGTGGTCGTGCACGAATTGGCGCACCTTATCGAACGCGGCCACGGCCCGAAATTCAAGGCTCTGATGGACAGGTTTTATCCGAATTGGAGGGAAGTGAAGGCGGAGATGGGATAAAAACTAGATCTTCGAGATAAATCGGCTTAAATGAGATTCACTTATGGCCTATTGAATGTTTTATGGAAAGATTCTCTGCTAAGGAGGTTGTGATTTTGGATCTTTTTGCTGATAAGATTAGGTACAGGGTTCCGGTTTATCAGAGGGCATATTCATGGGACAAGGATTATATTTCCAATTTTTGGAACTATATTAACGATGACGCTGACGGCTATTTTTTGGGAACCATAGTTC
>JBAQKV010000082.1:0-15875 GCA_049301335.1 Patescibacteria group bacterium | reverse complement strand
TAACCGTTCCCGGAGGAACGGAGATTTTGAATTTCGCTTGGTTGAATTTTTTTCCTTTCCCGTCCCTGGACGGAACGGAAAGGACAGAAAGACCATTGGCCTTCCTGTGCGTCGGATGTTAATGAGCTGCGACCGAAACCCCGATGGGCTCCGAATGCGCCAAAGAGTTATATGGAAATCGGAAAGGGAGTCAAAACTTTTTCGGAGATAATTCTGTTTTTTCTGTGAATATCGGATTCGTGAAACTCGGTTTTGGCTTAAATAAGCCAAAAACCCAAATATTGACTATTTGTGTTAAATATTTCTATTGTGAACATATTCTTTATTCGGTTTCATGGCCGGCCTCGGTTTCCGTAATCCCGGCCTTCAGGGACTCGGCAAAGGCCACTATGCCCTTCTTCGTCTCCGGGATGCGGAAACTCCGTCCTATGAACGATATTTCCGCGTACGCGTTTCCTTTGTCGTCGTATCCGTAGTCGGCTTTGAACCGGCAACCGATGAACGATCGGTAGTGTCCGACCTGTTTGGCGGTACGCATGGGGAGGTGATCCTTAAGGTAGGCTTCCAAGCGTTCGCTGAATTCCGCGAAACCCACGGAGAAGTCTTTCGACCGGAAAGGTATCCGGAACGTCTCCTTGCGGTAGCTCACGGTGCGGAGTTCTTCCTTCTTCACGAGTTCGGCGAGGAAGCGGTTGTTGGGAATGAGGATGAGCTCGCCGGTATGTTCGGCGTTCTCGTCCTTTCCGACGATGCCCACGTACAAGGGGCGGATGTAGATGATTTCCCCTTTCGCCAATCCGATGGTGACCGATTCTCCGACGCGGTACTGCGAAACGATGAAGAAGAACGCCGCGAAAGAAAGGATGATGTCCTTGAAGGTCACGATGACCGCTCACGTGGCGATGACGAAGTAGTTCGCCGCCGAGGGTATGCGGTACAGCACGAAAGAGAACGCCGCCACGAAGAACACCCCGATGCGGACGAGGTCGATGACTTGGGATTTCCGGTAGTATTCGATGTAGTATTCGGAAGCTCGGGGATCGGCCGGATCGACCTTCTTTTCGTACACGGAAGATTTGATCCTGGTTTTCGCGGCACGGAAAACGAGTTCGAGGAGAATCCAGCCCGCCACTACGAAAATACCGGCGATTTCCTCGCGGGTGAGGGGGAATACCAGGCCGTAAATCTCTTGGAACATACGCGCGCGATTAATAGGTAGGCCGTTCAATGTATCCCGAAACGCGCCCGGGACAAGCCGGAACGAAAAAACCTCCGGAAGGAATCCCGGAGGTTTTTCGAATCGCGTAATTTGGTAGGGGCACCTGGGCTTGAACCAGGGACCAACCGGTTATGAGCCGGCTGCTCTAACCACTGAGCTATACCCCCATGGACGCGAGCGGCCGAAGTATACGGAATCCGCACGAAAGTCAAAAGGGCGGAAAACCCTTCTTCCGGCATTTCGACGGAAAAGCGCGCCCCCTTTCGGGAACGCGCTTTCGAATGCGACTGGCGGTGAGTGGGGGATTCGAACCCCCGCGGCACTTTGCAGCACCCTACAGGTTTAGCAAACCCGCCTCTTCAGCCACTTGAGTAACTCACCAGAACGACGGAAAAACCCGAAGCCGCGGTATCCTAACGAAAAAAACGCGGGAATCAAATCGGAATGCCCCGGCCCGAACTGGCCTATTCGGTGGATTCGAGGAATATCCTTTCCGAGAATCCGCCGCGCTTTTCCCGACGTTCCGCCTGAACTCTTTCGACTTCTTCGGAAGGGATGGCGAACTCTGCGGCGATCGCGTCGAGAACCTCGCGGACGTCGGCGATTTCTTTGGCGATTTCGACGGGATCTTCGGATCCGACGGCTTCGCGGACTTCGGCGGACTCTTCCAGTATCTTCGCGAGAAGCGCGGAAAGGTATTCGGCACGGCTTTCGACGATCCGGAAGTTCGCGGTTTCGCCGTTCGCCCGGACGATTTCAGGTATGCGGTCTCGGACGAGCTTGTTGTAGACGGTTTTCGACATGATGGACAAAGGTTAGCCGAGATGCTCGAACCTCGGACGTTCGACCCCGTTCACGAACACGTTTTCGAAGAACATGGATTTCGGACGGACCCAGAGGGCACGGTCTCAGAATTCCGGAGAATCGTACGAGGCGCGGTAAACGACGAGCTCTTCAAGGGTTTCGCTATGGCGGGCGAAACCGAGGACTTCGTATTCGTCGCCCTTGTAGTGGCGGTATTTCCCGAGCGTTTCCATATGGCGGATCATAAAGCGGCGACCCGCCGATAATACCGAACTTCCGGAAAAACGAAACTCCGCCGTCTTCAGGAATATAAAAATCCGCCCCCCCCCTTACGGGCGGACGGTTTGTTTTTCATGGCGGAGAGACAGGGATTCGAACCCTGGGTGTCTTTCGACACGACGGTTTTCAAGACCGTTGCAATCGACCGCTCTGCCATCTCTCCGTGCGGCCGGCGGATGATACGCAAACACGGCGTCACGTCAACCGCGCGCACGCTCGTTTTCTCTCGCGTTTTGCCGAATCTCGATATAATCCGCCCGATGAAAAAACTCGGCATCCTTCTCCTTCCGTTCGTTTTCGCCTCCTGCGCTTTGCCGGGGCCTTTGGGCGGTTGGTTGAAAAACGGCGGCGATTCCATAACCAAGGGCACCGACGTCCCGCCGTCAGGAAGCGGAAGTCCGACAGGAAGCGGCTTCATCGAACGCCAATCGAAGGAAGAGAAGGTCTCCGAAGCCAAACGCCGACTCAATCTCCGTTCGCTTATCCGGAAAGGGGACTACTATTCGGTAAAGAACGACAAAGAAGCGGCTCTCCGGTACTACGAAAACGCATTGTCGAAACTCCAGAAGGACCGCGTAGTCGAACAGAAGATCGCGGACGTGCTCTACGAACTCAAACGGTTCCCCGACGCGTATTCGCACTATAAGAACCTTCCTCTCAAGGAAATCGACGCCGTCACCAAGGAGCGCCTTTTCGCGTCGTTCATGTTCGACGAAAACCTCGCGGACCGCCAGGCCCAGCTCGATTCCATGCCGTTCGACCCCGCAGAGAAGGAGTACTATTCCTACGTGTGAACCTGCTACGCCGGCATCCACAACTGCGTCACCCGCCTCCAGGAATACAAAGGTTCCGAACCCCGTCTCGGCGAACTCTTCAACAACGTGAAGGACTACGAAAGCCTTTCGGGCGATTACCAGTACCGCAACGCCCTCCTCGCCGGCACGCTCTTCAAGCAGAAGCAGTACCTCGCCGCCGCGAAGATCGCCGAAGAAATCGTCAAAAACCGTCCGGACTACCGTTCCGCGGTGAAAATCGCGGGATTTTCCCGGTTCGAACTCGGGGATTACGACCAGGCGAACTCGTGGCTCCGCAAGTACTTCGATACCGATCCGAAAGACATCCAGGTCGCCTACGCCCTCGGCATCATCAACTACTACACCGGGGACTACGCCATGTCGAACCTCTACTTCAACAACGCCGTCATGAACGGCTACCGGCCGAAAACCGAGCTCGAACGCCGTCTTGTCTACAACTACTACCTGATGGACGACAAGAAGGGGACGTTCAAAATCTTCCGCTACCTTCTCGAAGAAGAGGACGCCACCAACGAGGACTTCGAGATCGCGGTATTCACCGCCATCGAAGAGAAAGAGTACGGAAAAGCCTATCTCTGGGCAGAAAAAGGCATGGCCAAATTCCCGGAGAACGACCGTCTCGTCGCAATGCGCGGCTGGGTTTCCGAAATCCGCGGCGAAGACGACAAGGCCGTAAAGGATTTCGCCAAAGCGCTCGACATGAACCGCCGCAATCCCATCGCGCTCCTCAGGTTCTGAATCTACTACAAGGACAAAGGCAATGCCGTCCTCGCGAAAAGCTACCTCGAAGCCGCGAAGGAAGCCGACACCTCCGGAACGTTCGGGGACGACGCCGCTAAGGCGCTCGAAGACCTCGCGAACGGACCACAAACCGCGACCGGCTCGGCGGACGCTACGTGATCGACGTCGTCCTGAACTTCTTCCGGATGATCCGGAACCGAATCCCGCTAACCACTTTCCATATGTCAGAATCCAAGAGGGATGACGAACTCGGGGCAAAGCCCCGGTCTCCGGAAGTTTCCGCCGGCATTTTGAAGGAAAAAGAACAGAAGGACCTCGAAGGGCGCATCGTCGACACCATGCGGAGCCTCGGTTCCCGTCTGACGAAAAAGGAAATCCTCGCCCTCGCGCAGAAAATCGAGGTTTCCAAGGGTTTGGACGAACTTCGCAAGAGCCTGGAAAGCGAGGCGAAGTTGTCGAAGGATATCCCGGACGACGTGCTCCAGGAGGTATTCCACCTGATTCAGGAAGTCCGCGAACTCACGGAATCCTGATTAAAGGAACTCAAGCTCGAAATTTCGAAAATCAATCCTTCGAAAAACTACGAAATCGACCAGGCGGCCTACCTTTCCCACCGCTTCCCCTGGGTGAAGCGCCTCGAAGAAACCGAACTCGGAAAGAACGTGGTCATCGACATCGAAGGGTTCCTCGTCGGCGCTCTCGACAGTGCCGCGAGCATCGTGAAACTCCTCTTGGCGCTCATCGGTGACCTCGTACTCCTGCCGAAGCACGCTTACGAACACCACAAGCAAAAAAAATCCGCTGGAAAATAGCGGATCGGGAAGAATCCTTCTGACTACCCCAGGAACCTCGCCACCGTCGCGAGGTTCCTTTCGTTTACGGACGATTCGAGAATTTCCCAACCGGCCGCACGAAGCTCTCGGTTCAGTTCGGATTCTTCGAACGCGAAATAGGCTCGCGGCTTGCCGGAAAACGGAATCCTGAAAATTCCGGCGGAATCCCGATATTGGCCATACTTCGCCAAGTTGGACGTCGAAAGGAGATTCCAATTGGTCATAAGGAGAAAACCTCACGGAGCCAGTACCGAAGAGAATTCTTTCAATGCCGCGACCCTATCGGAAACCGTAAGGAGGTGGTGGAAGCTCGCCACGGCGAACACGGCATCGAACGGAGCGTCGGCGCGAACTTTCGGATGGTTCGTCACTTCTCGCATGTCGGCGAGAGCGAACGTCCGGTTCGGAAAATCCTTCGAAGCGACGTTCACGAGCACTCGCGAAGAATCGGTTCCCACGTACCGGAAATCCGAAAAATGGACGGAGAGTTGTTCGAGCAGCCTTCCCGATCCGCAGCCGACGTCGAGGACGTTCGGTTTGGGATTCCGGATTTTCAACCGTTCGCAAAAAAGGTCGACCTCTTGCCAACCCATGCCCTTGCGCGTTCTCGCGAAAGCCTTGCCGAAGGCGTCGTAGTCGGTTTTTCCGGAAGGTACGTTCGACATCTTAGAGCTTCGTAATGGACAAGATGGACTCGAATCCGCGCTGGAGGTTCTTGATGACCGGAGCGATGGTGCAGTGTCCGGACGCGGAGCACCCTTTTCCGGAGCAGAGGGCGATGGAAAGGTTTTCTCCCGCCGCGAGAAGGACGTCTTTGACGCTCACTTGGGTCGCGCTCGCGGAAATGCCTCCCGAACGCCCCTTCTTCGAAAGCACGATTCCGCTTTTTTCCAACTTCGACGCGACCTTCCGGAGCATCGGCAAAGGAATCTCCGTATCGGCGGAGAGCTTTTCGAGCGTATGGATGCCCGGGTGTTCGGAGAGGTGTTTCACGAGTATGAGGGCATACTCGGACGAGGCCGAAATTTTGAACATTATTTCAAAAGGGAATCGACGAGCTTGTTGTTCTTCTTCCAATGCGGATCCACCTTTACGCGCAGTACGATGAACACTTTGCGACCGTAGATCTTTTCGAGGTCGAGGCGCGCCTGCATGCCGATTTCGCGGATAATTTCGCCGCCCTTCCCGATGACGATGCGTTTCTGCGAGTCGCGTTCCACGACGACGTAGGCGAGCATTCGAAGCATCTCGCCGTCCTGTTCGAATTCTTCGACTTTGACGTAGAGGTCGTGCGGGATTTCTTCGGAGAGAAGTTGGAATGCCTTTTCGCGAACGATTTCCGAAACGCGGGTGTACGGGTCCTGGTCGGTATAGTAGTCGTCGCCGTAGTACGGGACTCCTTCGGGAAGCATTTCGGTAACCGCGTGGACGAGTTCTTTGAATCCGTCCTGGGTCACGCTCGAAATCGCGATGCAATCGCCCTTGTCGAGCCCCTTCATCGCGACGTCCCATTTGGAATACACGCGGAGTACCGGCTTCTTGCAGGTGTCTACGAGCTCGTCGATCTTCACCTCTTCGGCGCCGTACGGACGAGAGGAATCCACGAAGCGTACGACCGCGTCGGCGTCGCCGATGGCGCGGGTAGCGACCGAATTGATGCGGACGTTGAAATCGTCCTTCGATTCATGGATGCCCGGCGTATCGAAGAAGATGATTTGGCGAACCTCGTCCGTGTATATTCATCGTATGGATTTTCTCGTGGTCTGCGGACGATTCGAAACGATGCCGACCTTTTCGTCGATCAGCGCGTTGAGGAAGCTCGATTTTCCGGAGTTCGGACGCCCGACCAATGCGACGTAGCCTACTTTCATGCGTTTTCTGGGTTATTCCCGTCGGCGTTCCGGTGGGATTTTTTAGTATTGTTCGGTTTTTCGGACGCGGACGACTCGGTCGCGCGGGTTTCGGTTTGCCTCTGCCGGGAAAGTTCCGCAAGTTTTCTAAGGAAGACTTCGCTGGCTTTTACGGGATTCCCGCGAGTGAAGAGTTCTTTCTCGTAAAGGAAAACCGGACCGTCTTTACACTGTCATCGACACATGCATTCCTCGATGGCGATCTTGTCGTCCTTGTCGAATTTGTCCTTGTCTCCGCGTAGCCGCGTGAGAACGTATTTGGAGTAGCGTTCCGAACAGGACCGTCCGGTACACACCGTCATCGTTGGCATTATTCGTGTTCGGTAAGGGGTTCCGGATTGCCTTTCCACACTCAGTGGACACAGCAACATACCCGGATTTCCGCGAAATCGTCGCGTTCGAAATCTTCGAAGAGCAGGTCTTCGGAGGAGTTGGGTCGGATTTTGAAAGACACGTCCTCCCCGTCTTCGTCGACGAGGGCGACCCACTCGAAAAAGTGGGAATCCTCGTTCGGATGGGGGGAATCGTCGTTCCCGATCCGCACGACGACGCCCTCGGGCGTTTGTCGGAAGCGGGCGACGTGCTGTCATTCTTCTTCGGAAAGGTCGTCGTAATCGAAGGGTTCGTTCACGTATTCGGTCACCGCGTGGAAAAATTCCTCGCTCGCCCCGCAGGACGGACAGGAGAAGGAATCCGCGACGGATTCGAAAGGGGTTCCGGGAGCGATTTCCAGCTCTTCTTCCCCGAATGCGGGGCGGTAGAGGTAGGAACACTCCGTACAGGCGAATTTTTTCATGTTTTTTTCCGTACCCTCCGTATAGCGGATTTTCGCCAAAATACAAGGTTCGCACCCGGGCGCGCGGTTGACTTTCGTTCATTTCGCGTATAGTGTCGTCGCTCGGAATTTCCGATTCCGGTGCGACAAACGTCCGAAAAAACCCATCCCAACGCCCGACAGGGCCATTTTAACGAATCCAACCATGCCTCCGGAACTCATCGTCGGCGTGCTCCTCTCGGGAGCCGCGGGCGCAGGAGTCGCGTATTTCTTCGCGACGAAGAAGAACGGCGAATCCCTTGAAAAAGCCAAGAACGAAGCGTCTTCCATCCTCCGCGACGCCGAAGAGAAGGCTCGCCGCCATAAGGAAGAATCCGACCGCCGCATCGAAGATGAGCGCCGTAAGCTCGAAGAAGAACGCCGCGAAAGCCGCGAACGCCAGAAGAAGGTCGAAGAGATCGAAGCCCGCATCGTTGAGAAGGACGAACGCATCGACAAGAAGCTCGAAGAGCTCGACGTCCGCCAAACTTCTCTCCGCGACCGCGAACGCGAAATCTCCGAACTCAAGGATTCCCAGGAACGCCTCAAGGACGAGCTCCGGTCGAAGTTGTCCGAAGTGTCCAAGATGGACGAAAAGACCGCGAAGGAACTTCTTCTCAAGCAGGTCGAAGAACGCTACGACAAGGACATTCTCGGTCTCATGGGCAAGAAGCGCACCGAACTCAAGCTCCGCGAACGCGAACTCTCCCAGGAAATCCTCATCAAGTCCATCCAGCAGTACGCGGGCGACGTCACGGCCGAAATGACCCAGACCATGGTCAAACTCGAATCCGACGACGTGAAGGGCAAACTCATCGGAAAGGAAGGCCGCAACATCGTAGCGTTCGAACGCGCTACCGGCGTATCGCTCATCATCGACGACACTCCGGATACCGTCTTCATCTCGAGCTTCGACCTCTTCCGCCGCTTCATCGCTAAGAAATCCCTCGAAGCCCTCATCGAAGACAAGCGCATCCAACCGGCGCGCATCGAGGAAATCGTAGAAGAAAACCAGAAGGAGGCCGAAAAGCTCATCTACGATCTCGGAGAAAAGACCGTCAACGAAATGGGCATCGTCGGCATTCCCGACGAAATCGTGCCGCTCATCGGCAAGTTCCGCTTCCGTACCAGTTACGGGCAGAACATCCTCATGCACTCCAAAGAAGTCGCCTACATCGCGGAAGCCATCGCCAAGCAGATCGGCGCCGACCCGGCGCTCGCGCTCAAGGGCGGACTCCTCCACGACCTCGGCAAGGCCATGGACCACGACATTGAGGGCACCCACCCGGAAATCGGGGGTAAAATCGCCCGCAAGTACGGTCTCGACGAAAAGATCGTCAACATCATCGAAGGGCACCACGACGACGTTCCATGCATCTGCATCGAAACCAAAATCGTCCAAATCGCCGACGCCATCTCGGCCATCCGTCCGGGAGCGCGTCGCATGAACGCCGAAGAATACGTGAAGCGCATTCAGGAAATGGAGAACCTCGCCATGAGCTTCTCCGGAGTATCCAAGGCGTACGCACTCTCGGCGGGACGCGAAGTCCGCGTCTTCGTCGACGCGTCGACCGTCTCCGACCTCGAAGCGGAAAAGCTCGCCGGGGAAATCGCCGGAACCATCGAAGCCAACCTCTCGTACCCGGGAGAAGTGAAGGTCAACCTCATCCGCGAAAAGCGCGTCATCGAATACGCGCGATAAGCGATAGAGGCACGAATTAGTCCTAAAAACCGGCATGTACCCGCAAATCGAACTCCCGTTCGGCATTACCGTCTATACCTTCGGTATCGCCCTCTCGATCTCGTTCCTCCTTTTCTTCGGAATGCTTTACAAGCTTTCGGGAAAATTCGGAATCAACACGAACTTTTTCATCGGAAACGCCCTCCAGCTGTTTTTGGCCTCGTTCGTACTTTCGAGACTGTTCTTCCATCTTTCCGAATTCAAAGACGTGATTTCCGAGGGATTTCTGAGGTTTTTCGTCACTTCCGACTATAACTTCTCCCTTGCGGGATGAGCGCTCGGCTTCTTCCTCGTACTCATCCACAAGCTCAAGAAGCATAAGCTCCCCCTGGGAAAATATCTCGACGCGGTCGTACTGGCCTTCCTCTTCGCCGGGGTAATCGGGTACTTGGGCGCCTTCATCGGCGGCCAAATCTACGGCAAACCTACCAACCTTCCGTTCGGCATCACCTATTCCGATCCGGAAAGCGCCAATCCGTACACCTCTCCGGTCGTACCATTGGCACTCATCTACGCGTTCTTCTGTTTCGTATACTTCGTCGTCCTCTACATCGCCCGCGCGGCGTTCGTGAAGATCGACGGCCTCGTCGGCTACTTGGGTCTCTCGGCGTTCGCACCGGTCCTTCTCATCGGAGAATTCTGGAACGGTGCCGAAGACTCGTTCAAGGGCATCTTCTTCCTTAATTTGACGCAGATCATGGCGGTCGTCTGCATGCTCTTCGCATTCCGATGATTCGCCAAAATGATTGCCAAAAACGATTAGCCGACAGGTTTTCGTTCGCCGTCTTCTGTCTTTCCGCCACCGCTTCGGCGATCGGGTACGGAATCTGGGGCCTTCCCGGAATCCTCGTATCCCCGGTCTTCGTCACGGTGGCTTTTTTATCGTCTCCGAAATCCGTCGCGAAAACGCTTCCGGCGGTCATGGCCTGCTTTTTGGGAACGAGCGCTTTCGTCGTCTCCTGTGCCATCCATGGAGAAACCGCGGAAGCCGTAAAGGACGCTTTTTTTCGAAGCGCCTCAGCCTCGTGAAGCGCCATAGGAGCCGAAGTCGGTTCCGTACGGTCTTCCGGATTCGACGCGCGGATCCTTTCGATAAACGGAAAGCCGTTCGACGGAGATTTGGAAATCCGGTTTTACGCGGCCGTAGACCGTCTTTCCCAAGGAGACGAAGTCGAGATAACGGAGTGGAGGAAAAACGACGCCACGGGCCGAAAAACGACGCTTCCCGAGATACGGGCGGACGTCGTCACGATCAAATCCCCGCACCCGGACGCGATATCCGAAACCCGCTCTTGGCTCGGCGGCGTGACCGACCGTATTTTCCCAAGAAAAGAAGCCGGCCTCGCCAAAGGAATCCTCTTCGGCGACGGGACGGGGATATCCGAAGAAGAATACGCCGGGTACCGTACGAGCGGATTGTCGCACCTCGTGGTAGCGAGCGGAGGAAACGTGGCCGTAGTCGGATGAATGCTGGCCGTGTTCGCCAAACGGTTGCCGTTTTTAACGAGGGCGGCGTTTCTCCTTTGCGGGATATGGGGATACGCGGCGCTTGCCGGAAGCGGAATTCCCGTCATCCGCGCGGCGTTCATGTCCACGGTGGCCACGCTCTGCGAGCCGGTGTTCGAGGCCAGTGCGGTACCCACTCTTTTCGCGGTAGCGGCCGGAATGGTCCTCTGAAATCCGTCCGTCGCCACGGACGCGTCGTTCCTCCTTTCGTTCGCGGCGACGCTCGGAATGTCGGCGGTCGCTCCGAAAATTTCGGAAAACCTTTCGTTCGTCCCGAAATCCCTCTCCTTGAAAGAAACGGCCGTAGCGACCCTTGCGGCGACCGTAGCCACGGTGCCGGTAACCGCCGCCGCGTTCTGATCGTTGCCGGTACTGTCCATTTTGTCGAACGTGGCGACGATACCGGTTTTGGCGTACGCCGCGATACCGACGCTCTTAGCGATTCCCGCGGAAGCGGCCGGCGCCCATTCGGTCGCGACCGTTCTTTGATCGCTCGGATATTCCGCGCTCGCGTGGACGAACGCCGTGTCGTCACGCGTAGCGGAAGTCCCATGGGCGACGGTAAAGCCCCTCGGGGCTTTGGAATCCACCGTCACCGCCTGGGCGGGGGCGACGCTTTTGACCATTCTCTCGTTCCAAACGCTTTTTTCGGAAACCCGGCGTTCTTAAAAATCGACGACGTCCGCTCCGGTTGTCGTCGGGAATGAAAAAAGAGGGGTTAGAGCCCCTCTTCGCGTCAGATTTTCGATATGCGGTTTTCCAATTCTCTCAATAGGAACGCGGACAGGGACCGCGCTTCCGACTGCGGAACCGTGACGTTCTTCGTATTGAAGAAAAAGACGAGCACCCCTTCCGACACCGTTACGAACGCTTCGCGGAGTTTCGGAGAAGAGATTTCGGAAAGGAATTTATCGGTCAGTACGTACGACGGGTCTTTCGTCGCGACGAGGAACACGTCGGCAATCCATTCGTTGATGCGGTCGCGGAAATCGGGACGGAGTTTGTTCGGATCGAAATCCACGCGTTCGGTCTCGGCGGCGGGTTCGGATTTCAAAAGCGGAAGCGACGGGTCGTAGGCGCGACGGATCGACGACGACGCCTCGCGGGATACGAGCGAAAGGAGTCCGACGACGTACGGTGCCGGAAGGTTCAAACGAAGGAGTCCCATGACCGGTTCGATGAGCGGGTCGAAACGGGCGTCTCGTAAAAGCGCCACGAGCATCGACGTCAAAAGGTCCGAAGCCTTACGCCCCTTCGATTCGTCCTTACGGGTACGCGCGATACCCGCGAGCGCTTTGGAAGAGGCTTGCTCGCGGGCTTTTTCGGAAACCTGCTCGGGCGCTTGGCCGAGCCCGGTCTCCGCATCGGGCGAAAAATCTCCGGAATCGAGACCCATGTTTTAGCGGTAGATAGGGAATTTCGAGCACAGTACGGCGATTTCTTTCGCCAACTCTGCCAACTTCGACGCGTCTTCCCGGTTTTCGATAGCGTCGTTCATTACGCGGGCTACGGTCTTCATTTCTTCGACGCCCATTCCGCGGGTAGTGATCGCGGGCGTGCCTACGCGGATTCCCGACGGATCGAGAGGTTTGCGAGGATCGTACGGAATCATGTTCTTATTGACCGAGATGCCCACGGATTCGAGGGCTTTTTCCGCTTCCTTGCCGGTCGCGCCCTTCGAACCGAACACGTCCAATAGGAGGAGGTGGTTGTCGGTACCGCCGGAAACGACGCGGAATCCGTGTCCGACGAGGGCGTCGGAGAGGGCGCGGGCATTTTCGACGACCTTTGCGGCATATGCCTTGAACTCCGGAGTGGAGGCCTCTTTGAACGCCACGGCTTTAGCCGCTACGGTATGCTCGTGCGGTCCGCCCTGGACTCCCGGGAACACGGCACGGGCGATCTTCGCTTCGAGTTCGGCCTTGGACATGATCATGGCCCCGCGCGGACCGCGGAGGGTCTTGTGGGTCGTGGTGGTCACGACGTCGCAGTACGGAACCGGATTTTCGAGCACTCCGCCCACGACCAATCCCGCGATGTGCGAAATGTCGGCCATGAGGTAAGCGCCCACTTTATCGGCGATTTCACGGAAACGCCTCCAGTCGAGATTGCGCGAATACGCCGAAAATCCCGCGATGATCATTTTCGGCTTTTCCGCCAAAGCGATGCGTTCGACCTCATCCATGTCGATGAGTTCGGTCTCGCGATCGAGCCCGTAAGAGACGATGCGGTACAGGAGTCCGGAAAAATTGAGCGGGTGGCCGTGGGAAAGGTGCCCTCCCTGGTCGAGGCTCATTCCGAGTACCGTATCGCCCGGAGCGAGGAGCGCGAGGTATACGGCGAGATTCGCCGGAGAACCGGAAAGCGGCTGGACGTTGACATATTCCGCACCGAAAATGGCCTTAGCGCGTTCGATGGCGAGGTTTTCGATCACGTCGACGTTGATTTGGCCTGCGTAGTACCGTTTACCCGGATACCCTTCGGAATACTTGTTGGTAAACACGGAGGCGTTCGCGGCGAGCACCGCCTCGGAAACGTAGTTCTCGCTCGCGATGAGTTCGATTTCGGATTCTTGGCGGCGTTCTTCGGAAGCGATGGCGTCGGAGACGGCGGGATCGAGGGTTTTGAGCTTGGCGAAAATGTCCATGGTTGTCTAAAAAGGTTATTTGTCGCGTTTGACGGATCCCGATGCGGAGGTTTCCGAATCCATCTTTTCTTCCTTCGTTTCGGCGGCGCGCTTCGCGTATTCGTTCAATACCGAGGTCCGGTCGGATTTTTTCAATTTCTCGATGACCTTCTTCGCTTCTTCGAGCTGGCGGTCGTAACGCTTGTCGTAGTCCTCCTTTTCGAAATTCACGAGCACGTCCGGATCGATACCGATCTTGTCGATGCCGTGGTCGAGCGGCGTGTACCATTTGGCGACCGTTACCTTGAGTTCGCTGCCGTCGGAAAGGACGAACGGCTGCTGTACGGAACCTTTCCCATAGGTTTTGGTTCCCACGATGATCGCCCGTTCGTAATCCTTGAGGGCCCCGGCGGTAATTTCGGACGCGGACGCGGTATTTTCATTCACCAATACGACGACCGGTACGGCTACGTCGCCTGGACCGTACGAGAAGTAGGAGCGGTTGTTGAACGAATTTTTTTCTTTGGTCGTTACGAGGAGCTTGTCCTTCGTTACGAAGTTGGACAAGAGGTTCACCGCGGTTTCGAGAAGTCCGCCACCGTTGTCGCGAAGGTCGAGAATGAGCGAATCCGCCCCCTGTTTACGGAGATCCGCGTAGGTCTTAAGGAATTCGAACGCGGTTTTTTCGCCGAAAACGGAAAGCACGATATGGGCGGTTTTCGTGCCTTCGATCATCTTTCCTTCGACGGAAGGGACGGTAATGCGCCTGCGGGTGACCTTCTTCATTATCGGAGCGGTCTCTCCGGCGCGGAGGATTTCGAGCTCGACTACGGTTCACGCGGGACCGCGGATATGGTCGATAGCGTCGGAAAGAGTGAGTCATTCGAGTTTGTTTCCGCCGGCTTTCGATATGATGTCCCCGTTGAGGATTCCGGCTTCTTTCGCCGGTGATCCCGCGAGAATCTGCTTCACCGATACTCCGAAGTCGCTCTTGTCGACCACGGCGCCGATGCCTTCGAAGTCACCGGAAAGGGCTTCGTTGAACTTCTTCGTCTCATCGATGTCGAAATACGTGCTGTGCTTGTCTCCGAGGGAATCTACCATTCCCTTGATCATCCCGGATTCGAGATCGTTTCCGGCAACGGAGTCGAATCCGTAGTAATTATCTTTCAATATGCGGTACGCTTCGTCGAACCTGGCGAGATTGCCGATGGAATCGGCGGTATTCGATTCGGAAACCGGGGAAGCCGTTTCCTGAGTCTTGCCGAGAACGTACTTGTCCACCGCGATTTTCGCGTACGGGGCAGAGAGTATCCCGATACAATACGCGATGACGGCGAGCGATGTGACGAGCCGCTTCGATTTTGAAAAATGCATGGAAGTTATTTACGAAACGAGCGTCCTCCGTCAATAACCCTGACATGGGAAACACACGGGCAGACTGTACGGATTTTCGAAGACAAAACAAGTCAAACGGGAATCCCCGTTCACAATTCGACATTGTGAAAAACGTTGTGAAAAACCGCTTCCAGAAAAGCCTCCCGGTACCTAACGAAAACCGGCTCCGTCAAAAACGTTTTCACGGGAACCCGTATCGTTCCGACACCGGGAAGTTAGAATGCCCGGATTAATATTCATAATAGATTTAATAAATTAATTTAATTTCTTTTCATTTAATAAAGACTCTTCATTTGTGAATTGCGAAAACCGCACTTATCCGATATACTTGCGGAAAGGTACGTTACCGAATCCAATGTTTCTCTCGAACATCCTGAAACGGATACGGGAAAAAGGCCAGAGGAAAACGATTTTGAAAGAGCTCATCAACAGCCTTCGGATCGACGAAACCCAAAGGTACCTTTATCTCGAATCCCTCGAACTTCTCGACGACGAAGGCATGACGGCGTTTTACCACCGCCTCGTGGCTTTCGTTGACGAGACGGAAGGAAGACAGATTATCGCCGAAGGGGAAAAGCGCACGGGTTTCGTTCGCGACATCCGCTCGGCCGAAGCTGAAGAACGTTCCAAAGAGGCGGACAACGCCAATTTCCTATTCGATAACGTATAACGGATATGGCTGATAAGATTTCCGAGAACGCCGGACTCGAATCCGGAAAAATCACTCCGGAACAACTCGTCGAAGCGATCAAGCTCGTCGGGGATTTCGCAAAAAAGAATCCTGAAGCGGCCGTAAAGCTCGTAAAAGAATCCCTCGCGGCGAATACGACCATGCCCGGAACGACCCCCGGAGATGCCCGTACCTCCGCACCTTCCATCGGAAATCCAGGAGCTGCCCAATTTTAACCGACCCGAATAGCGCGCATGGCAAATTTCGTCGCCATATGTTCGAAAAACGGACAGCGTGTCGAGCTCTCCCTCGTTCGGGCGAATATCGAAGACGCCAAAGCGGAACTCCATAACCAGGGGTACGCCATTATCGAGATCCGCGAGTCTGCGGAATCCGCCGATCCGGTTGCGAATTCGCTCGCGACCTTCTATTTCGACATCCTCGTAGAAGGGAAGCAGAAAAGCGGACAGATCAAGTCTTCCGACTCCTTCCGCGCCTACATAAAGCTTGTCGACGACC
>JBAQKV010000081.1:0-13960 GCA_049301335.1 Patescibacteria group bacterium | reverse complement strand
TCCGAAGGTATACTCGACTCCGACGAAAAGTAAATGCCCGGGGACTCCCAGGAATGACTAGAAAATCGCCGAATGTCCGGAAAAAACCTCGACTTCCTCGTAACCGCCGTCGACAACTTCGGCGATACCGGATTCGCGCTCGATCTCGCCGAATCCGTCCTTTCCGAACGCCCCGACTGGAACGTGCGGTTCTTTTCCGACGACCGCGCCCTCTTCGACCGCCTCACCGCAGGCCGTCCGCATCCGAAAGTTTCGTATCTCGAACTTTCCGAATATGAAAACGTCGAACCTTCGGCATCCGTCATGTCTTTTTTCGATCGTAAATTGCCGGAGGCGCATTTTAAAAAATTCCCCCATCCGAAAAAAATCCTGCAGCTTTCGTATTTGCGGTTCGATCCGGGGGTCGCGTCGATGAACGGGACGATGTACCGGCTCGGGAACGACGAGGTCGTCCACCTGGTACCGTCGCCGCTCGAATGAGGAGGCGGAATCGTGGTCGGACGAAAGGCAAATGCGGCAGTTGGCGGTCCGCTCGCATCCGACGAGGTTCCGTCTCCGGGCGTCCGAAATTTTTCGGAGCCACACGGCGCTTCGCTCTTTCTCCAAAAAATTCCGAAACCCGGAACCGGAATCTCGAACCTCGAACCGGATACGCTTCTGGCGAGCGCGTTCTGCTATCCTTCCACGCGCGCCAAACTCCGCCTCATCAGCGAAGCCGAACCGAAAATCCGTTTCGCAGAATTCGGAAACGCGGATACGGAAACATGCCTCCCTTTCGTGCGTTTCGACGAATACGCGTCGGTGCTCGCGAACTTCGGCGCGAACGTCGTACGGGGCGAAAACAGCGCGATAAAGGCCATGATCGCGGGCAAGCCGTTCCTTTGGGATTTCTATAAAGAATCCAACGGCGCCCATGAGGAGAAAATCGGCGATTTCCTCGATTTCGTACGGCCGCACTTCGATAACGGAGAAAATTTCGTTAGCTACGCGGATGCCTTGCGCGCTTTCAATTCGGACGATCTTTCCCCGGAGGGCGCGCGAAAATGCGCGGACGTCCTTACTGGCGATTTGGATCCTTTCGAAAGAATGGCGGAAACGGTTCGAAAACGCGATCTCGCCGCAACGGTAATCGCCGAATTGGAAGCCTAAGAAAAAACGCCCCGGAAGGGGCGTTTTCATTGAGGCTCGCGTCAATTTGCGAGCGCCGCTTCCGCCTTCTTTCCGACGCCCGGCTGGAGGCGCGGAAGGAATTCGGCATGTTGCTTCCAGAATTCCAACATCCCGCCCTTGTCGAGCGCCCGTTCCAGAAGATGGAAATAGGTTCCGTCCTCCGCCGCGCTTTGGCCGCGGGGAACGACCTGTATGAAGTTCGGCTCCCCGTTGCCGGGAGTCACGACCGTAAGAGCGAAGGTTTTCGAAACTTCCGCTTCGATCCAGTCGGCAAGGAAATGCATGAGCTTGGCTTCGCTCGGAATTCGAAAATTCACGGCATGGTTATCGCGCAGCGGACTATCGGCCATTTTGGCCTCCTTTCTTTTTCATTTTGGACGATTCGACGGAACTTATGCCATGGGCGCACAATCCGGCACGGGGGCGAGATGGTGTTTCCAGTGACGGAGCATTCCGTCGAGAAACGAGACGTCGAGACGCTTGGCATCCGTCGATTGGTTGCCGGGAATCGGGTCAACCGAATGGATCGCAATGTCGTAATCGGTTGGAATTTCGACATCGTCGACCGGCTGGGGGCCTACCTTGAGGTAAAAGCGGTTCGACGTTCCGGCTTCTGATTGGAAAAACTCGCGTATGAAACGGGTAACATCCGAAGAATTCGGAAAAACCAGTCTTTTCAGGCACTTCGTTCCCAGTTCGCGCATTTGATTCGCTCCTTTGCAAAAATGTTGGAACTAGAGGAGTTATAATAATAAATACGAATATGTCAAAGCACGTCGCGGACACCGGTTTCGAATTGAAAAAATCCGCCCGATTTCTCGAGCGGATTTCTTGTTGGGAAACTACTTGGCGCGTTCCTGGTATTCTCCGGTTTCGGTGTTGACGACGATGGTTTCGCCGTTTTCGATGAAGCCCGGAACCTTTACCATGTAGCCGGTGGAAAGCTTGGCGTCCTTAGTGATCTTGCCGTCGGCGGTATTGCCCTTGACGCCCGGTTCGCATTCGACGATTTCGAGCTTGACGGTAGCCGGGAGGATGATTCCGACGAAGCGGTCTTCGTAGGACTGGACGTCGACGATGAGGCCTTCGGTGAGGAAGTTGGTCGCGTCGCCGAGGTCGTCGGAAGAGAGTTCGATCTGCTCGTAGGTTTCCTGGTTCATGAACGCGTAGGTTCCTGCGGATTCGTAGAGGTATTCGAACTTCACGCGCGAGAGGCTGATGTCGTCGAACTTTTCTTCGGAATCGAAGACGCGGTCCTGGATATTGCCGACGATGAGGTTCTTGAGGCGCATCTTGATGTTCGTAGCGCCGCGGCCGCCGCGGTGGATTTCGAACTTTACGACGAGCATGAGGTCGTTCCCGATCTTGAGAACGGTTCCCGGACGGGACTGAAGAGCGGTCTTCATGAAAGAAAAAAGGATGATATGGACGCTTTGTGGCGAAAAACGGCCGCAGCCGGAATCCCTTTCGGGATAAAAAAAATCGATGGAGCCGCCCATGGGACTTGAACCCACGACCTACGCGTTACGAGTGCGTTGCTCTACCGACTGAGCTAGGGCGGCAAGCCCGAAAAAAAATGGTCAGGAAGATGAGACTCGAACTCACAACCCCCAGCACCCCATGCTGGTGCGCTAGCCAATTGCGCCACTTCCTGAAGCTACGTACGTCATGGTGCCCAAGATGGGACTCGAACCCACACGGGGTTGCCCCCACAGGCTTCTGAAACCTGCGTGTCTACCATTCCACCACCTGGGCAAGGCGGGCGAATTATAGCGAAAAGGTCGCCTCTGGCAAATATTAATGCGAGTCGAAAATGGCGGACCTAACGCTTCGAAGCCTTGGCACGCGCCGATTCGGCATCCTGTCTGCTCCATTCTTTGAGCGCGTCCATCGTCGCCTTCATGTCTTCGGGGTTCGTAGAAACTTTGAGCTGGCCGGTCGTGGCGATTTCCGCCCTTTTCGCACGGAGTTTCTCAGCGTCGTCGGGTTTCGCGATCGGCTGAGGTTTCTCGGCGGCGGGTTGGGACTTCTCTCGAACGGGTCGCTGCTTCTCAGTTTCCCGTGGCACTTCGGTTTCGGCGTTTTCAGGCTTCGGCGCTACGTACGGAACTCCTTCGATTATGCTCCGATGGATGGCGTACCGCTCTTCCGGAGTAATGGGGTCCTCCTCTTTTACGGACTCCTTTTCCACGAGCGCCGCAGGGTCCGTTTTCTTCTTCGGTTCGACGGGCTTGCGCGAATACAGCACCGCTCCCCCGACGATGCCGAGGGCGACGGTTCCGGCCGTTCCCAAAAGGACGATGCGGCTGACACGGTCTTGCCAAAGCTCCTTCCACTCTTTCACGAGCGCCGCCCGCACTTCCGCGGCCCGCGTTTTTTCCTCAGGAGCTTCGGGAGCGGCGGACTGCTTGGATTTCGAACCTGAAGACGAAGCGGCGACTGGAGGTTTTCCGCCCTGCGCTTTGGACGCGGCGATCTGTTCGGCTAAAGACGGTTTGGCGGCCTTTGCTTGCGGAGCGGTTTGGGGAGTTGCGGACGGCGTTTTCATACGGATTCGGAAAATTTCGGGCGATAGTATTCCGAACGACAAAATAATCAACCGTCAAGGGCATTTCGTTGCCAGGAACCGGAAAGAATGGGAAAATATTCCTGCTTTAACCTCCGAAGGACGTAAGGAAGGAAGGGGCAAATTGGCAGAGAGCCAAAAGAAAAACGGACCGTGTGCGGGTCCGTTTTTTCGTACTGCCACCCGGTTCGGACTACCTTCCGAAAATCTTCATTTTTTCGGTCTTTCCCCGTATTTCCGCCTCACCGAGACAACCGAGGCCGTACGAGCTTCCCGCCAGGTTCTGGACCGTTTCGCTGACGATGAGCGTCACGCCGTACTCTTTACACAAGCCCTCGAGTCTCGAAGCGGCGTTCACCGTATCGCCGATGACCGTGAAGTTTCTCCGCGAAGCGCTTCCCACGTCGCCCATGACCAACTCGCCCGAATGTATTCCGACTCCGATGTTCCCGTTCTCGAATATTCCGTTCTTAATCCGAGGCAGCAGGGTGAAGACGCGGTTTGCGCACGATATGGCGGACGAAGCGTTTTCTTCTTCGGTCCCCTTGTCGAAAACGGCCATGACCGCGTCGCCGATGAATTTGTCGATCCATCCGCCGTTGGCGGTTACCGCTTCGTCCCAAAGGGTGAAGTAGTCATTGAGGAATTTCACGATTTCCTCGGGCGACGATTTTTCGGACATCGAAGTAAAGCTCCGGATATCGGAAAACAGGATGGTCGCGACCTTTCTTTGGGAACGCGGATGCCGGGAATCGAGAAGCTTGTCCTTCACGCTTCCGCCCACGTAGGTGCCGAGAAGTTCGGTAACCCGGTCTTGGAGATCGAGAATCCTCCCCCTGGCGAACGCCATGGAAACGGCAAGCACGAGACTGCCTACGAGAAAATACGCATGGACGGGGTCTTCGAGAAACTCCGCGAAACCCGCGGGAAATTCGGTAATGCTGAGCTTGTCGCGAAGCGCCGTTCATACCACTCAGTCGACGCCGTATTCGCGGACGAGGTCGAAATAGAAATACGTGAAAACGAAAACCGCGACGTTCGCCAGGGATATCGCGGATTCCGCGAAAAGGCGTGCCGAACGGGTTTTCTTTCGAAGCGCGAACGCGTGGGCGGCTCACGTTACGATGGAAAAAATCCAAAAAAACACGTGCCCCATGTTCCAAAGCCCCGAAGGGGACTCCAGCCATTCGGCGCCGAAATACGCGGACGGAACGAGCAGGGAGAGAAAAAAACGCGCGGACGGTTTCGATCCGTACTTCGCGAGAACCGCGCACTGGACTACGAGGGAAACGACGAGGACGACGTGGGAGATTTCGGCGGTCGACTGGGAAAACCCCACGTTGAAAACGTTGGCGAGCAGATAGAAGGTTCCGTATTGCCCGGAATAGAGGAACAGTTCGAGGAGGAAGGCTGACATCCTGGGGGGATTCGGTCGTATTGCCGCGCATCCTACCATTTTCACCCGAGGCGTCCACCGTTTCGAACGAATGTCCGTTCCGCGTTCAAAAGAAAAACGGACCGCGTGCGGGTCCGTTTTTTCGTCACGCGCTTCCCCGGAGGTCAGTTCACGCTCGGAATCGAATGGGCGCTTTTGGCGCCGACGAGCTTGTCGATCAGCTCAACGGACCAATTGTCGCCCTGCCCTTGGCGGACGTTGAAGTCAGAACCGGCGGTTGCCGGTTCCGTCTGCCCTTGTTGGGACGGACTGGGAAAAAGTTCTTTTTGTCTGGGTGTTTCGCCGGCGTTCATCGGATATCCTTTCTCGTAGTTGACGGGCGCTCGCTTCTTCGAAAATTCGCGAAGAAGGCCGGATAGTAGTCCGATGGCGGGCGAAATCAAGCGGGGTTCGGAAATTACTCGGATTTTTCCGCTTTCCCCAAAACCATCTTCGCCCCTCACGCGGTTACGGTGACCGGTTCCGTCGGCGGCCGGTCGAATTCGAGCCGGTATCCGGAAAATTCCACCACCAGGGGAACCGGCATTTCCAGAGCGCCGGTCGCGACGACTTCGGATCCCGTAGCGGAAACCGAGCCGGTGGACGAAACCGAACCGGAAGAAGTCTCGAGAGCGTTTTCGATTACGGCAAAATCCTCCGGAATTTGAAGTTTGGGAAGTTCCGGAGACGAGTCGTCCGCTTTTCCGTAATCGAGGACGTATCGGAAGAATCATCCGACGCCCCGGTAAGCTTTCGGTAAGATTTCCTCCGCTTTCGAATACGCGGCGTCGGCCCCTTCTTTCGCCTGGACGACCGATTCCGCGTATTCCTGCGGATGTTTCTGCTTATAGAGGAGAATGAAAAAGACGATGACCGTCAGTACGAGGATCAGCAAAAGCGCGCGGAGATCGCTTCACGAATCGTCTACCGGTTCGTGACGGTCCTTCTTTTTCTTATTGGAAACGTTTTCCGCGCTCTCTTCGCGCGTTTCGTCGATTTTTTCTGCCATATCGGGAATCGTGAAGGGCGTTTCCCGAAGTATGCTGAATTTTCGTTAAAAAAGAAAATTAAAAAATCGCCCACGAAAAGGCTCCCCGATTCGGGGAGCCTTTGGCCTTATCCTTCCAGTTGGTCGGTCACGTCGCCGATCATCTTGTCGAACGCGATCTCGTCGAATCCGTATTCGACGACGAGGTTACGGGCCTTTTCAATCGCTTCGTCCGACATCCTCGGCTTACCGAGCGGAGCCAGTATTTTGGCTATCTTCAATGCTCTCGCGCCGATGAGTGCCGATTCGGGCGCCGATTCGGGACGGTCGGAACCGCCGATATAATCGACGATGTCCTGACTGAATTTCCATTCGGAGAACACCATGGCGGCTACCGTCGAGGAAGACAATCCGAACGCCGTTTCTTCAGCGGCAACGCGGTCGTCCGATTCTGCCAACACCTTTTGGAACGACTGGGAGGATTTCCGATCGATCGCGACTTTCGAGATGACGAGAGCCCCTACTTCCTGAAGCAACGCGGCGAACTGGAGATCGTCGGTGAACGCGGCGAACCGCGGCTCGCGCCACTTCTTGATGATCATCCCCTGAAGGGCGGTAGTGTCGGTGAACGATTCGACGCTTACGCCGTACGGGCTCAGGTCGGGCTTCAGGTGGGCGCTCATGCTCGTACTCATCGCCACGTTGATCACCATGCGGGTTCAAAGGTACGTAAGGGCCTCGTCTGGGGTTTTTACCGTCTTCGAGAGGCCGTATACCACGGAATTGGATATCTTCACCAAATTTCCGGCCGTCATGGAATCCTTTTGGATAATCCCCAAAAGCTTGTCCCGATCGGGATCCGGAGATCGCCGAAGCGCGTAGATGTCAACGATGGTCTTAGGGAGCGGAGGGAGGTTCTGCACCTTCTTCGCGACCAGTTCGCGCATTTCGGATTCCGAAACGTTTTCCGTCGGACTTGCCGCCATAGCGGTGTCGACGCCTTGGGCGACGTTACGGTAGATGGCAGTGACGTTTCCCTCTTTCGAACCTCCGACGACCGGGACGGAAACCGGAACCGCAGTGCGGGCCACGGGCGCTTTTGGGAATTGGTTCAGGGTAGACATATGTTGGAATTTCTTCCTAAATGATACGTATCCTACAGTTATAGCGCTCGCGCCCTTTTTTCCAAATCGGAACGCGGCCCATCGGCATCCTTATTTTGCCGGAGTTTCGGCCGCCGGTGCCGCCATGCCTTCCGGAAGGCGTCCGGTCTGCTTGTGGTCGATGGCGTCGAGGAACGAACGGAAGATGTCGAATCCGATTTTCTTGCGTTCGATTTCGGACTTCGAATCGATCTTGTCTTTCATGGCGTCGGTCTTTTGCGTGAGGCTCTCCCCCACTTCCTTCATCACGCTTACGCCCTCCACGCACATGTTGAGCTGGTTTCCCACGCTCTTCGCCACGATGTCGCCGACCGTCTTGTCGACGTGTTCCATCATGGTCGCCTTCAATTCGGCGAACTGTTCCGGAGTAAGTTGGGCTCCGGTGGAATTGCTCAGCTTATTGAAATCGCTTTCGATTTGCGCGTTCACGGCGGTTTCGAATTCCTTCTTGGAAATTTCGACGGCCTGTTCGTTGAGTTCTTTGTAACGGTCGAGAACCTTTTGCTGCATGACCGGGAGATAGCTTTCGAATTGCTTCTTGAGTTCTTCGAAAAGGATCGGAGCGCTCTTTTCGGCAGTTTTGCCTAGCTCCTGGCCGATAGTGGGCATGACTTCGATCGCGCGGTACTTAAGGCTTTCCAGGAAATCCGGACTCTTGAAGTACGAATACATGCTGAAGAATATGACCGCGTTGTAGAGGCAGACTACGAGGATCGCGATCCAGACGTACTTTTTAATCTTCTCGTCCTTATCCCTCCCTTCCTTTTCGGATAAAAGAATCCTGAGGCTTTCTTCGATATCGATCTTTTTGTGGATTTCCGTCGTCACGGTTTCGCGTTCTGCCGGAGCGGCTTTTTTGCTCTGAACCATAAAAAAGAAGTAGTGGATAAGGACGTCTCGGCAGTAAGATAATGTTTTGCATGCCGAGTGTCAATACTACGTCAAAGATTGATTTTGAAAATGTTAAATTCAAACGGTTTTAAGTCCCGTTCGTCGCGATTTTTGAAAACAAAATCCCCTGCTTTCGCAGGGGATTTCTGATTTTCAAATGGTGCCCGAGGGGGGACTTGAACCCCCACACCTTTCGGCATACGCACCTCAAGCGTACGTGTCTACCAATTCCACCACCCGGGCAGGGCGAATACTTCGGTTTCTGATTGAGGATTTCTTATGGTGCCCCCGGCAGGGATCGAACCCACGACCTCCTGGTTCGAAGCCAGGCGCTCTATCCAACTGAGCTACAAGGGCGGATTTCTTCCTGTTCGGAGAAGCGAAAGGGAGTATAGCGGAACGGATATTTTTGTAAAATCGATTTTCGAAAATCTTCGAAATTGACGAAATCGAAAGTGCCGTTACGATGCGTCGGACGTTTCCGATAGTCGGGAACGCGCAAAAACGGAAGAAAAGGAGCGCCACATGGATATGAGCGAGATTCTCGCGAAAGTCATCGAAGTCCTCGCGAAGGAAGCCGAGAAGGATCCGTCCGAAATCACGGCGGAAACCACTCTCGACAACGAAGGCATCGGTTTCGATTCCCTTGACCAAGTCGAAGCGGTCATGGCGATCGAAGAAGCCTTCGAAGTCGCCTTCCCCGAAGGCGATGCGGAAAATGCGAAAACCGTCGGCGCCGTCGCCGATTTGGTTCAAAAAGCACTGGCCGAGAAAGCCGCCAAAGCCGCGTGACCCGCGGAATTTCCTACGAAAAATCCCCTCTCTCGAGGGGATTTCTTTTTGATTCCGGACGATTACTTCTTAGCTGCGGCAGCGGAAGCTTTTCCGTCCTTGCTGATGTCGAAGAGGAGCGGAGCGGCGAGGCAGATGGAAGAGTAGGTTCCTACGACGGTACCGAAGATCATGGCGAGAACGAATCCCTTGATGGCTTCCGGTCCGAAGAAGTAGAGCGCGAGGAGCGTAATGAAGACCGTGAACGAAGTGTAGATGGAACGGGTGAACGTGTCGTTGAGCGAGTCGTTGACGAGGGTTCCGAAATCCTTCTTCTTGTTCGCCGGAATCTTGAGGTTCGAGCGGATGCGGTCCATGACGACGATGGTATCGTTGATGGAATAGCCGAGAACGGTGAGCATCGCGGTGAGGAAGTAGGTGTCGATCTTGAACTCCGGGAAGAAGTACGACGCGATGACGTAGAATCCGAAAGCGATGATGACGTCGTGGAAAAGCGAAACGGCGGTTACGAAACCGAAAGAAAAGCTGGTAAAACCCTCGATGGATCCGCGGAACGCGTACGCGATGTAGGCCGAGATGAAGAGGATGACCATCACGAGAGTGAGGTACGCCGTCTTCTTGATGTAGTCCCCGAAGGATTCGCCGATGTTGACGTAGTTGGAAAGGGTGACTTTCTGTGCGGTCTTGGAAATCGCTGCGGAAACGGATTCCTTGTAGGAGGTCTTCGCCTTTTCGTAATCGGAATCAGTCATGCCGTCGAGACGGGAGAATCCGGCTTCCACGACGACGACGTTTTCGCCGGAAACCTTGTAGGCGGAAACGTTGTTCACGACTTCCTTGCCGTCGAACTTCGCGGATTCGCGAGCGGATTCCGCTACGGCCTTGGCGGCCGCGAGGTCGAGGGTTCCTTCGTAGGCGTATTCGGAGGTGGTTCCGCCGGTAAGGTCGATACCGAGGTTGAGCGGAATGGTGAGGCCGGCTACCACGGAGGAAACGACGAGGAATCCCGCGATGCCGTAGAAGGCGAAGCGGTTCTTGATGTAATCGAAGCGCATAAAAAACGGTTACGTAGCCCGGGATTCCGGGTTTTCGGGGGTATTTATACGAACGGGACGCGTCTAAGTCAAAACGGAATGGGGTTTGTTTTTGATTGGAAACCCGAAATGGGGTATACTGAAGGGGAATAAACCGCGATCCATGCAATACAAAATTCCGGTACAAATCGAAAACGAGGACACGATATTCCTCTGACTCTCCATCCGCCAGCTCGGCATCATCATGGTATTGTCGGGAATCGGATACTCGATTTTCAAGAAACTCGAACCCGCCGTAGGGACCGAAGCCGCGCTCATTCCCGCGATCTTCTTCGCGGCGGCGGGGGTCGTCATCGCGCTCTTCCGAAATTCCGAGATGACGTTCCTACCGTTCATCCTCAACCTCGTCCGACTCCAACTGAACGTCGGGACCCGCGCTTGGAGCAAAGGCACCGACTCCTATTCGACCTTCGTCGACATCGGGTTCGTCACGTCGTTCGCTAACGCGAAAACCAAGGTGGAAACGAAAAGTTCGTCCGAAGCCTTCGGAAACGTAGAAGACCAACTCTCTAAAATCTAGCGAAGCATGGCTGACAAGTCGACCTCCAGCGTAAAGTCCGCGAAATCCCCCCAGAAGGATTCCACTACGCAGAAGTACCTTCCGTTTTCGGAAATCCGCGACAACTGCATTTTCATGAAGGACGGCTCGTCCCGCATGGTCCTCCGCGTACGCGCGCTCAATTTCAACCTCAAGAGCGAAGAGGAACAGGACGCCATCATCATGGGCTACCAGCGTTTTCTCAATTCGCTCCGCTTCCCCATCCAGATCATCGTACGTTCGCTCAAGGTCGATATCGAAGGCTACCTCCAAAAGCTCAAGAACCTCGCGGTAAAACAGCAGAATCCCCTGCTCCAGGAGCAAACGTACCGCTATATCGACTTCCTGACGAACCTCGTCGACATGGCACAGATCATGCGCAAGGACTTCTACATCGTCGTACCGTACGACACCGATCTCGAACGCAGCGTCCGCGATACGGGAATGTTCGGCATGTTCCGTTCGTTTTGGTCGGCCATCACGAGCGAAGAAAGCGTGGCGTCCGTTCGTGAAAAACGCCGTCGTGCGGATTCGCTCAAGAAGGGCAACCTCGAACGCACCAACCAGATCAAGACCTCTCTCGAGTCCATCGGGCTCAAGAGCGACGAGTTGAAGAAAGAAGAACTCATCCGCCTTCTCATCGACCACTACAACCCGAAACTCGGCGGCGAAACCAAACTCCGCTCGGAGAGCGGAAGCCTCGGCCTCGAAGCGTAAACGTTCAACCCCATGCTGGAATCCCGGAAATATTTCCGGGATTTTTCTATGGCTTTCGTCGGTCGGACGGTAGCATCCCCACATGGAAAAACGCGGAAAGGGCGAACGCCCCGGAAAGGAGAATCTCAGGAGCGACGTAGGACGCGCGGGCGAAGACCTCGCGTGCGCGCATCTCGAACGCGCGGGTTTCGACATTACTTGCCGAAACTGGACGGCATGGGCGGCGGAAATCGACGTCGTCGCCCTTGACCGAGAAGGCCGCCTCTGGTTTTTCGAAGTGAAATTCCGGCGCTCGGCCAATTCGTGAAGCGCCGCCGAATCGTTCACCATGAAAAAACGGCACGCGTTCTTTCGTGCCGTTTCGCTCTATTGTAAGAAATCGGGATTGGATTTCGATTCCGTCCGTACGGGATTGGTAGCCATCGACCGAACGCCGTCGTGATACCGGATTACCCGGTATTCGAACCTGTCGCCGGAGGGATAATTATTTACAACGCCAGGCAACGGTATGGCTTTTCGACGTTCCGGGACACCGGTCACCGAGATTGACGCAGGTATTCCCGTAGTTTCCGTAATACGCCCATTTAAGAATGTTGGCAGTTCCGAGTCCGATGTTCGTATTTACGCACGCGAGATCGGCAGCGGTCATATTGTATGCGTTGCAGTTGCTCGCGAAGACTCAGGAGTACATCACGACCTGCGTGGACGCCGCCACTGAAGAACAGTTCATGGACGGGTATGTGCCGTCCCCGTAGGTAATCGAGTATTTTCCTGCCGAAATCGCTGTAGTATCGGTCGTTAAATACGTCCATCCTCCCCCGTCGGTCACCATGTCGCACTGGACTTTGAACGCGGCGGCGGCTCCAGCACCGTCGGCATCTATCCAATAGACGCCGTTACCGGTAGAGCCGGCGTACGATTTGCCAGCGGAAGGATTCAGGTATCCGGAACACGAAAGCGCGTACGTCCCGTCGCTCCACTTCCTACCGGACGCGTCATCGCCCATGATGGTAAGCATACCGACAGGAGGAATCCCACCCGAAGAAACCCCTTCTTGGAGCGGTAACATGGCGGTAGCCGATTTGACGAGGCCCGCGACGGATCCCGAAGAAGCGGGATAATTTCCGGAGACCGTCGCCAATCCGGCCGGAGTGATGCCGACCACCTGGAAATACGAAACCGTACGGGGTCGTCCGCTCTGGACTGACGGCTGCACGGATACGGCGCCGACGGAAATCGACTTCCCGTCATTGGCGGCGGAAGCGTCTTCAGAACCGAGTCCGGTCGCACGGGCGACAACCCCGAAAGTGCCACCCGGAAGTCCGGAGGAGGACAGCTTGAACTTATCCGGATTGAGCTTGAGTTTCGCGTAATCCGGAAGTCCCGCGGTATAGTTGGTATCGGCGTCGTTCCACGTTCCGCCAGTAAGGGCGAACGGATTGCCGTCGACGTACGCTATCGCGCCGGTAAGCGCGTAACCGGAATCGTAGACGACGTAATACCTGGGGGAATTGCCCGTTAGCACGCTTTCCAAAGAAATGGCCGTTTGGACCGAGCGGACGTTCGCCTTGATGACCGAATCCTTCGCGTCCTGCGAGTAGCCGGAAAGCGCTAGAAAACCGATGGTCGCCAGGATCGCGAGGATCGTGATGACGACGATGAGTTCGACGAGGGTGAAGCCGGTGAAGAGCTTGTTTTTAAGAAATTTCCGCATGGTTCTATACGAATGAGATACGAAACGTCCCGAGCCGGAAAGGGGACTTTACTTCTGATACACTTGGACCCAGGCCTGCGCGCCGGAGTCGTAGCCGCCGTCGTAAAACCAGGGACCAGTTCCGTAATCAGCGGCGTATTGGTCTTGAAGGCAGTACGTCCAGGATCAGCCTTCGGAAGCCATCGCGAGCGTGCAACTGGTATTGAAGGCGGAATTCCCGTAGTTCCCAAGGCCAAGACCATACCAGGCAGTACCGGCGACCTGTGACGAATAATAGAAATTTCCGGTTTTCTTCGTAAACGAGTTTCCTACCGGATTCCCGTCGTACGCGTTAGTTTGGGTAAACGTCATGTACCGTCCGACCGTCGAGGAATCCTTTACGAAGAATTCATACAAGCCCGCGGCGTTCTTGCTGTTCTTCATGGAATACAACCGCGAAAAGTTCACTGCCGGTCCGGCGTTCCAATCTCAGGAAGTGATAGCGGAACGGGCGACGCTCGCCGAATTGCTGTAGAATACGAGCGTCCATCCGCCGCCGTCGGTCGTCATGTCGCAGTATGCGGTGAACGGCGCGTTTCCGCCGGTTCCGTCCGGATCAATGGAGTAGTTCCCCGAAGCGCTGGAAGTATTGACCTGTTCCTTTTGGATTCGGCAACTCTTGGGAACGCAAACGTTCGAATTGAGCCCGAAATCGGAGGAGCAGACGACGGTTGGACCAGTCTCCGCCCCGCTCGTCGAGACCGCCCCGTCGGTGCAGAGGAACGCTTGGGAGTAGGTCTGCGTTCCCCCGGTCACCGTTACGGCCGCCGAGGTGCCGGCGAGCGCATTGCCGTTGTTGAACGCGGCGAGCGGATACGGGTGTCCGTTGACCGTCTGGGTGCCCGCGGGACAG
>JBAQKV010000080.1:0-6397 GCA_049301335.1 Patescibacteria group bacterium | reverse complement strand
TCTCTCCACTTTCACTTTCAGAAGGTCTTTGATGACTTCCGCATCCGGAACGTCGAGATTTTCGAACGCTTCGAGCGTAATGCCGGCACCGTCGAACATTTTCTTTACGGCGCGGTTCTCGGCATCGTGGTGAGGTTTGACGTTCAGGTACACTACGCGCTTCACTCCGGTTTGGGCGATAGTCTGCGCGCAGTTCGGACACGGATAGAGCGTGCAGTAGAGCGTGGATCCCTTAAGGTTGCGTCCGAAAGAGTTGTAGATGGCGTTGCGTTCCGCGTGGACGACGTAGGTGTGCTTGGAATTTTCCGCGTCCATGTCGTCGTGGTCGGTCCAGAATTGGGGGTTTCCGTCGTCGAGACCGATGGGAAGTCCGTTGTACCCGATGCCGACGATTTTACGGTCGGTATCCACGACGCAGGCGCCGTTTTGGGTCTTGGGGTCTTTCGATCGGAACGACGAAAGGAGCGCTACGGAGAGGAAGTACGCGTCCCAACTCATGAATTTTTCCTTACGCATAGAGGGGGTTGATAATGTTCCGGAGCCGTTCTTAGCAACAAGCCATAATGATTTCTTCGCGGAGTACCGGCGTGAGGTCGATGGACATGTTCTTCTTGTTGACGAAGCGCACGTCGTCGGTGGCGAGGGGGTCGAATTCGGTCTTGAAGGTGCGGGCGACTTCGTCGATTTCGACGTCGTGGACCACGGTTTCGTAGCGGACCTTGGCGTTCAGGTTGCGGATGACCGCTTCGATGCCGTCGTCGAGCGTGATGAGCGTGAGTTCGAAGGATACCGGAGAAAGGGTTTCGAGGTCTTCGAGCGTTCCGGGGATGACGTCGCCGGAGAATTCGAGGACTTGCGAGTCGCCGGAGTAGCTTTCGAGAAGGATTCCTACGTTGATTTCGAACATGGGTGCTTTTTTTGATGTACTGGGTAATTCTATCAATGATTTCGGAGAAATCGAATTTCGGGAACCTATGAAAAAGGGGCGCCGGAGCGCCGCCTTTCCTTAGTTGAAGAAACGAATTTTGTCCGCGCTCGGGTGGGTGCGGAGTTTTTCGAGGGTCTTGGCTTCGATTTGGCGCACGCGTTCGCGAGTGACGCCGAATTCTTTGCCGACTTCCTCCAAAGTGTGGATTTCTCCGCCGTCGAGACCGAAGCGCATGATGATGATTTTGCGTTCGCGCGGAGTGAGGAAATCGAGCATCTCGTAGAGGTTCTCCTTGAGGAGCGTGAGGTTGGCCGCCTTGTCCGGAGTGAGGTACTTGTCGTCTTCGACGAAGTCTCCGAGGGTGGTATCCTCTTCGCCGCCTACGGGGGAGTCGAGCGAGAGGATGTCCTGCGAAATGCGCATGATCTGGCGGACCTTGCGGATGTCCATGTCCAATTCGAGCGCGAGTTCTTCCATGAGCGGCTCGCGGGCGAGTTCCTGCGTGAGGCGGCGGAAGGTGTGGGTGAAACGGTTGATGGTTTCGACCATGTGGACCGGAACGCGGATGGTGCGTGCCTGGTCGGCGATGGCGCGGGTTACGCCCTGGCGGATCCACCAGGTAGCGTAGGTGGAGAACTTGAAGCCCTTTTCCGGATCGAACTTGTCGACGGCGCGGAAGAGACCGACGTTTCCTTCCTGGATGAGGTCGAGAAGGCCGAGCCCGCGGCCCATGTACTTTTTGGCGATGGAAACGACGAGGCGGAGGTTGGCTTCCGCGAGCTTCCGACGGGCCGACTGGTCGCCGCGCTTGATGAGACGTCCAAGGCGGACTTCTTCTTCCGCGTCGATGAGGGCGAAGCGTCCGATTTCGTTCAAGTACATGCGGATCGAGTCGTCCGAGATTTCGGAGAGGTCGATTTCGTGCGGTTTTTCCTTTTCGTCGTGTTTGAAGAGTTCTTCCTTGTCGAGGGAGTCGACGATCTCGACCCCGAGCTTCATGAGGCGGGTGTAGATGTCGTCGAGCTTGTCGAGGTCGTCTTCGGCGTTGGGCATGGCCGCCATGAGCTCGTCATGGGTGATGCGCCCTTCGACCTTGCCCTTCTTGAAGAGGAGGACCATGTTTTCTTCGAGACCTTCGAGCATTTCTGCCGGAACGGTGACGTCGATGAACTTCTGGAGGCCTTTACCGATGCGGCGCTTGTCTTGGGAACGGTCGACCGGAAGGCGGGCGAGGCCGCGTTCGCGTTTTTTCTTACCGCCGCCTTCTCCTTCTTCGCCTTCGCCGTCTTCCTCGTCGAAATCTTCTTCGAAATCTTCTTCGAATTCTTCGAAATCGGGATCGGGTACCCCGAACGAGGTGGTGAGTCCGGCTTCGGAGAGGATTTCGTCGTGTTCCTCGTCTTCGAATTCGGATTTCTTCTTGGAAGGCTTCTTGAGTTCGATGACGGCGTCGAAAAGTTCGTCTACCGGAGCTTCGATGTTGGTGAGATCGACTTCCTCGATCGTCGTCGCGTCCTGTTTCGGATCCTGCTTCTTCGGCATTCTCGTGAGAGTTAGTTGGTCTTGAGCAAATTTCGCGGTATCGGCTGGTGGGGGATGCCCAACTGTCTTGCCTTGCCTTGGAGCTTCATCATCGCGGAGCTTACGGCGATGTCGTCGCTCGGGTCGAGCGAGTCCATCATGTCGTAATATTCGGTGGAGTAGGCCCTTCTCTTGGCTTCTTTGACGTTTTCTAAGAATTTCAACCGTACGGATTCCGGCGTGAGTTCGGCGTTTTCGGCTTCGATGGAAACTTCTACGGCCTTGTGCCTATTGGGGTCGATGCCCGCTTCTTCGGCGCTTTTGGCCGCTACGACGCGCTCCAATACCGAAAAAGACGGGATATCCCGGCAGTGAGCCGAAGTATACGGAAAATTCTCTGAATACAAATCGTAAAAACCGTAGAGCGTGCAGTATCCGGCAAGGATTTCACCGAGTTCGAAGCTCTCTTTTTTTTCGATTTTCCGTTCTTCCGGGCGTTTTTCGCGGATTCCGCGGAGTTCGGCGTAGAGGGTGTCGAGCGAAACGTCCATGGCGCGGGAGACTTCGCGAAGCCGCATGTCCGCTTCGATGCGGTCCGTCAGTCCACGTACGAACCGCAACAGGTCGCGGATCATGGCGGTCTTTCCCGGGGCTCCGGTGAGGTCGTACCGGCGTCCGCCCTCCTTGATGAAGAATTCGACGACCGAAAGCGAATGTTTCTGCAGTTCGTTGAAGTCGCCGCCGTTCTTTACGAACTCGTCCGGGTCTTTTCCGTTGGGAATGCGGATGACGCGCACTTCGAAGTCTTCGTTGGCAAGGGCTTCGATGCTGGCGAAGGTCGCTTTAGTGCCCGCGTCGTCGGAATCGAGGCAGAGGAAGATTTTGGTCGTGAGGCGCTTGAGATAGCTCGCGTGCTCTTTGGTAAGCGCCGTTCCGCTGATGCCAACGGCGTTCGCGACGCCCGCCTGGTGGAGCGAAACGGTATCCATCTGCCCCTCTACGATAATGGCCGAGCCGCGCTTGCCGATTTCGGATTTCGCGAGGTGGAGGCCGTAGAGAATGGAACTCTTGTCGAAAATCTTGGATGCCGGCGAATTGAGGTACTTGGGTTCGCCCTGACCGATGATGCGTCCGGTGAAGGCCACTACGTTGCCCGAGTAGTTGGCGATGGGAAAGATTATCCGCCCGTAGAACTTGTCGCGGCCCGGTCCGACGAAAATGCCGGAATCGAGGATGTCCTGTTCGGGGATTCCGCGCGCTTTGAGTTTGGTGAAAAGTTCGCGGGGGTTGCCGGAATACCCGATCTTGAACTTGGCGACGGTTTCGTCGGTGAGCCCGCGGGAACGGACGTAGTCGAGCTTTTCGCGGTTTTCCGGAAGGAAGAGCTCGGTGTGGTAGTTTTCGGCGACGACCTTGTAAATTTCGTAGACGTCGGTGCGGCGTTCGGAATCCTTGGTGAAGTCGGTGCGGAGTTCGACGCCCACGTCCTTGGCGAGGATTTGGAGGGCTTCGCGGAATTCGATCTTTTCGATTTCCATGAGGAAATTGATCGGTCCGCCGCCCTTGTGGCACGAGAAGCAGTACGCGATGTTTTTTGCCGGAGAAACGATGAAAGACGGCGTCTTTTCATTATGGAACGGACAGTTCGCCTTAAAATTCGTCCCTGCCTTCTTGAGGGGGACGTACTTGGAAACGAGCTCAACGATGTTGATCTTGTTCTCTATGTCTTTCGAAATCGACATTCGGCAGTGATCGGGTTCGTGGCTGAGTATAGCACGCCCGCTACGAAAGGCAAGGTACGAAACCATGAAAAAATCCGCCCCTTCCGAAGCGGATTGCCGAACTATTCCGGCTGGGCGAATTCACCCGGGTCCGAGTTCCAGATTTTTACGAGTTCCGGGAGGCGGGCCGGCTTATAGAGCCCCGTGATTTCCGCGAGGTCGTAGAACCCCACTTCGTCGTGTTCGAATCCGTGGGTCGCCTTGGAAATGTCGACGTTTTCGAAGTCCCCGACGTTCTCGATCGCGTACCAGAAATCGTAGGTGGTGAGACCGCTCGAGCGGGTGAATTCCTGCGAGTAGACCATGGGTCCGATTTTCGGCTCGACGCCGAGCTCTTCGATAATTTCGCGACGGAGGCCTTCGAGACGGGTCTCGCCCGGTTCAAGCGTTCCTCCCGGAAGGCAATAGAACCCGGCACGGGAAAGTTTGCAGAGGAAGATTTTCCCGTCTTTGACCATCACGCCGCGGACTTTGGCGGTGATGAAGAGTTCGGAATCTTCGTAAATCGGGAATGCCATGGATCGCTCGGTTGTAGATAATCGCCGGGATTATGTCGAAAGAAGATGGAATGGCTATGAAAAAAAGAAAATATCCAAAAGCGGTTCCAGTTGATTTAACGTGAATTTCATCCTATCATGCACGCGAAGATTTTTAAAAAACATGTTCGCCCATCCTTCTCCTACATGAAAAAAACTGCGGAATTTCCGTCGAAGAGGACCTTTGCGAGCGGCTTTTCCAAGACTTCGTCCCATGCTTTCACCCTCGTCGAACTCATCGTCGTGATCACGATCCTCGCGATCCTGGCGACCATAGGGTTCCTGGCTCTTTCCGGATATTCGCAGGACGCGAAAGATTCCGCGATGAAGGCGAACCTCCGTTCGGTCATGACGGCTATTTCTTCGGAATCCGTCATGACGTGAAACTCCCCGCGCTATTACGTCGTCCATGATTCGGGGGCGGCGCTTTCCGGTGCGGTGGTCGTGGTGGACGGCAATCCCGTCTCCCTGAGCTGAGGGGCTTGGAACGCCGATGGGACCAATTATTCCGCCGGCAATCCGGATTGGGTGAAATTGAAAATGAATCCGGATAAGTTCAAGCTCGCTTCTTCGGTGGGCGGTTCCGTTCCGGGCGCTTTCGCCGCATGGGACCAATCGTCCGTATCCGTCGGAGCCGCTTCCTTTCCATCCGCTTCTTCCGGAAAAAAACGACAAATCTCGTTCTTCCAAGTGGCCGGCATCTCTTCGGCGACCAAACTCGCCTCGGTCGTGGGCGATTTTCCCACCGCGCTCTCGGGTTCCGTACAGGGTCTCGTGAAAAATCCGTCCGATCCGAGCGCTACGTGAGCCTTGGTCGACGGTCTCGCTTCCGCTACGGTCGTCGGACCGATAACCAGCTGCCTCGCGGCGAAAAACGCGGGAAACAACGCCGACGGCGTTTATTCCATCGATCCCGACGGAACGGGGCCGAACGCGGCTTTCAGCGTCTATTGCGACATGACGACCGACGGGGGAGGATGGACGCGCGCGTTCTATCAGAACGGTACCAATACCGTCGATACGGCCGGCATAAACGTTCTCGCTTCGACCCGATCGTACGCTTTCAATCAGGGGGCATACGAGGAAATCCCGAAAATCGGCATTTCGCCGAACGAAGTGATGGTCCATATCGTCGTCTGAGCCAACGTGACGAAGGCGAAATTCTGAACCGTCCAATCCGTTAAGGACCTGTTCGTTTCCTGAGCCGTTCCGAACGCTCTCGTTTCCGCCAATACGACGTTCGCCACCTCCGGACGCAATTTCTGAACTTCCACGGACTTTTTGGGAACCGTGAATTTCTACGGCGGGGGCGCCGTATTCGGAGAATGGGCGAGCGACGGTACGGCGTACCAGGTCACGGGGAACCAATGGTGGTCGACCAATGACGGCCCCACCGGAAGATTCTGCAGCAATGCGGCATATCCTTCCGTCGCTTCTGATTTTTCGGCGATTTACATAAGATAACCGCTCCACATGTCCAATATTCCAAGCATGCGCGAATTCTTCGGTATCGGGGCTTTGAGGAATCATAAGAAGCCCGCCTTCACCCTCGTCGAACTCATCGTCGTCATTACGATTTTGGCGGTTCTCGCGACGATCGGTTTCCTGGCTCTTTCCGGATATTCGCAGGA
>JBAQKV010000079.1:0-2039 GCA_049301335.1 Patescibacteria group bacterium | reverse complement strand
CGCCAACGGGGATCCTACGTAAACGACCATGGAAAAACCCCGTCCGAAGACGGGGTTTTTTAGATTTGGAGGAGCGCGAGTTTTCCGACAGTGGCCTTGAGGTCACTGCAGAGGTCGTCCCACTCTTCCACTGCTTTCATCTGCTTCTCGAAGTATTCCACGAAGGAACTTCCGGGGTCGTTCAGAAGCACGATTTTCGCACCGGACTCATTGGTTCTCCCAATGCGGATGGCGATGTCGTACTTCGTGCCGACTGCGTTTTGGTCGAAGAGGTAGTTCGTCTTGCCAAAATACAGGTCCGGGAAATTCCGACGGAGTTCAGGTTCGAAATCCGCATGGAACTGACCGCGGATCGTCTCTTCCGTTCTCGCTTCGGAAAAACATTCGATGAAGCGCACTTCGAAGAACTGGCTCAAAGAGACCGAGGAACCCTGCGCGTGAGCGCGGGCGAATTCCTGACTGACGACTTCGTAGTCGCAAATTCTTGCGGGCCTTGACGTGCAAGACGACCGCCTCGGTAACGTCGACGAAACCGTTCTTTTGGAAGTGGCGGATGAGCCTTTCTGCGAAGCCCATGACTCCGCCGTTGTTTTGGTTTGTCATCGCGTGCCTCCTTTCGTAGAATTTGCGACTACGTTGATTATGAAGAAAAACGGCGTTTGTCAATAAAGTCGCGTTCTTTAGAGTCCGAAGCCGAAGGAACGCCTTCCGATGCTTCAGAGTTCGAAACCTTCGAAAACCGTAACCGCCGATTCCCCTTCCATGGCCGTTCAGAGTGCTACGATTGCGGGAAGATAGTGGTCGGGAGTGGGAACGCTCCGGATTCCGCCCGGCATTTTCAAGGGCGAAAACAGCGTGGCGACGTCGTTTTTCTCCAAGGCTTCTGCGAACGCGTCGTCGAATTCTTTGGCGAACGGGTGCGGGGCGGTTCCGGGTCATTTCGAAAAATCCACCGATCAGAGATCGTGCACGAGGTTTCCTCCGCCGATGACGAGATACCCTTTCGAACGGAGATCCCGGAGTTTGCGCCCCGTTTCGAAATGCTCTTCAGGCGGCAACGCCGCGTTGAGCGAAAGCGTGATCACCGGGACGTCGGCTTTCGGAAACAGATGGATCAGGGTCGTCCAAACCCCGTGGTCCAATCCCCTTTCCACGGTTTTCCAGTGGCCTTTTCCGAACGCGTCCTCGATATCGGGAAGCGCTTTCGGGAAGCCTGGGGCCGGATACGAGACCTTGTAGAGCGGGGCCGGGAATCCGAAAAAATCGTAGATGGTCTTGGGGTTCTCCGAAACGTCGACGAAGTTGCCGTTCACGTACCAGTGCGCGCTGACGAAAACCGCGGCTTTCGGTTTGGGGAGCCGCTCTCAAAGTTCGCGCAAGGCTTTTACGTACGGGTCGCGGGCCGGAGATTCGAGGGCGAGCATCGGCGAGCCGTGCGAGAGGAAAAGAGAAGGGAAAAGCATGCTAGCGTTTTTTAGAATGCGGAATTCAGAGGTAGAGGAACAGGAGTCCGGCCATGATGCTCGACGACCAGATCAGCGCGTCGTATATCCAAGAACAATAGAATTCTTCGGATTCCGTGGCGAGACAAATGGAGAGTTCCCTGATTTCGGCGGCGAAAAGCGCGACCGAACACGCGAGCGCGAATGCGGTGACCGCATGGGCGAGACGGACGTTCATCCGGCGCTTCAGCGTCGCTCAAATCGCGGCGGTCGCCGAGAGGGTCGCGAGGAAGGCCGCGACGTCTATCGCGCCCGGCCGCGTGAGGCCGTGTTTCACGACGGATTCCAGCAAATCGTTCAAGAACGTGCCGAGCGGAAGGAAGCACGTGAAGAAGAGCGAAATCTGCGCGAGCGTGCGGATTATGAAACGTACGAATCGCGCGACGTGCTCCTTGCCCCGTCATTCCGCTTCCGATTTGTGGCGGAACGTTTCCATAGGCACGTAATCGCCGCCTTCTTCTTTCGTCCAGAGGGCGAAGGATTCGACGTTCCAGACCGCGTCCGGAATTTCTTCCATGATGATCGGAAGTTCCGAGG
>JBAQKV010000078.1:0-8456 GCA_049301335.1 Patescibacteria group bacterium | reverse complement strand
CCTGTTCTCCAATATCACGTTCTGGGCGTTCCTCGTCCAGAAGATCGGCGCCCAGGACTTCGCGAATCCCAACGGGGGGATCAAGATTTACGACAACGACCGCTTCCTCTCCGACCAATTCAAGGATTCGAGCGAAATTACGGATTTCAACAACCTCATCGGTCCGACCTCGCTCAAGTTCGACCTCGTTTCCGATGCCGGCTACGTAAAGAAGAAGTACATGTCCATCGACTCGTTCGAAATCGACTTCGACGGCGACGGTACCATGGATAAGGAAGGGGCCGACCCGTCCGAAGCCAACGACCTCATCTTCACGTATTCGAAGAAGGGCAAATACACCCCCAAGGGCACGTACGTCGGTAAAGACAACGTCACCGGCGAGCCTAAGACCCGTTCGATGGACCTTCCGGTCATCAACGTCTCCGCCATCGTCAACATTACCAAAACCAAGAAGGGCATCGTTTACGACGCCAAAGACGCCACCCAGCTCGGCTCTCCCCGTTGGTACGAAAGCAGCGACCTGAACAAGCCGGCTTCTACCAACGCGGTCTATACCGCGAAGCTTCTCAAGGAAGAACGTTTCCTCTGTCTCGCGCTCGTTACCAACAAGACCAAGAACGAGAACTGCAACAAGATCTTCGTCATCCGTCCGGAAGGCGAAGAGCCGATCGAGGCGACCGTAAAGACCGAAAAGGTCGACAACGACAGCCTGACGTACCGTTTCTCCCTCGAAGACGTGAAGGTGAAGACGGGAGGAGATATCGCTTCGTACCGCTGGGTGTTGGAGAACGGTTCCGTTTTCTGTCAGAAAGACGAATGCGAATACACCTTCGTAGATTACGGAAAACAGCGCTTCAACGTCTTCCTTACCGACGCGGCGGGAAATTCCGTGGATATCGAAGGGGAACTCGACATCAAACGCCCCCTCCGTCTCGAGACCGCGGACGGCGGCGCTCCGCTCCTCAAGGTCTCGGATTCCGGCGATACCAACCTCATAGCTTCCACCTACGAACGCAACGTCAACGCCTACCGCGTGCAGAAGTTCACCGTTCCGTCCAAGCTGGTCTTCGACGCGAGCGACGTTCGGGTTAAGAACCCCGGATACGAACTCGAGAACGTCGAATGGACGTTCGGAAAGAACGGAACCAAGAAATCCGGTCTCCGCGTAGACTACGAGCTCGTTCAGGACGGACGTTTCGAAGTCTTCGTCAAATACGTCTTCCGTAACGCGACCGAAGACGACCGGAGCGAAGCGGCCGAGCATATCATTTTCGACGGAAAGAAGAAGGACCTCGCCGCGAACATCGTCATCACGTCGCCGGATTCCAAAGACGAGAACTTCTACGCGCCCACCACCGTCAAATTCGACGGTTCGGCGAGCCGCACCAAGGACGGTACGATCACCAAGTTCATTTACGATTTCGGTCTCGGACGTCCGGCCGCCGAAGGCGACGCGGTGCAGACCATCCGCTATGAGAATCCCGGCGAATACGAGGTAAGCCTCACCGTCGTCAAAGACGACGGTTCCAAGGATACCGCGACCCGCAAGATCATCGTGAAGGACGTTCCCAAGAGCTTGCGAATCAATACGAGCGTCTCTTCCGGCGTCGTAGGTTCCGGAGTGGACTTCGACGTATCGGGATCGTCCGGACAGATCGAGACCTATTCCTGGGACTTCGGAGACGGAACCGTTCCGTCGTCGGAACCCAACCCGACCCACGTATTCGAGAAATCCGGTACGTTCACCGTCAAACTCGAAGCGAAGTATGCCGACCAAACGGTCAAATCTTCCGAGAAGGACATCGTCATCAAGAATGCCGCTGAGTAATCCCCAAGGCATGAATAATCCCCCGTACGGGGGATTTTTCGATACACGCGTTAGAAGTTCGGTTTCCAGTTCGTGAGGATCTCTTCCAATTCGATGGTGTAGGGTTCGGCACGGGAAGCGTCGTGCCAGCTTACGGTGCTCTTCACTTTCATCTTCTTCGCTCCGGCCGCTCAAACGTCGGTTATCGAAATGGTGCGGAAGAATTTCGATCGGCAGTTTACCGGGCGTTTCGAATCGCAGAGGTTGAGACCGTTCCCCCATCATTGGTCCGAAAGTCAGGAGGCGGCGTACACTACTCCGGACCAGGTTGAGGTGGTTCCGGTAAGGTACCACATTCCCGATTGGTTCGTAAGCACCTTCGTCGCCCCCGCGCCCATGTACAACTTCGATACGGAAGAATTTCCCACGCAACTCGGGTCGTAATCCGCCACGTCGAAGCAGTTTTCGAAATCGCTGGAGAATTTCGTCCAATTGCTGTTGCGGATGTTCTCTACCGCTTCGAGACCCTCTCGGGCCAAGTTTATGGCCTGGATTCTGGATTCGGTCGTCGAAGCGAGTTTCACGCCTCCTTGGAGTACCTGGAACGTTCCGGTCACGCCGATGGTGACGATGACGAGTACGATCATCGCTTCCACGATCGTGCTGCCTCGGACGTTATGGGATATCGGTCGCATGCGCGGGATGGGGAAGTGCGGTTAGAGCGGCTTATTCGCGCCTTCTGCGGTCGTTCCGGTAGATACCGCGGGAGTTTCCGTAGAAGTGGGAGTGACGGCGGTATCGGCCGGTTTTTCGGTTTCCTTCACGATGATGAACTGCGAGGTCTTCACGACTTCGTCGTTTTCTCCGTAGTATTTGATTTCGTAGGTGTTGATGCCGTCGTTCATCGTGCCGTAGTCCTTATTGGCGAAGTAGTACCAGTAGGTGCCGAGCTGGGTGAACTTGGAAAGGCGGAAACCGTTGATGGTGATGTACTTCACGACGCCCTTCGGAAGCCGGCCTTCCATGCGGACGACGTTCTCGGTGGTCTTGTACGGGTTTTCGGTCGGCGCGACGATGCGGAAATCCTTATCGGAAATCGGGAAGGTCGTAACGGTCGGTTTGTTCGTTTCTTGGGCCTGGGTCTTCTTGGTGCTCGAATAGACGGTGAGAACGCCCTTGAAGATGAGCCCCCCGTCCTTGTCGAAGGCCTTATAGACGATATTGTTCGCGTTTTCCGGAAGGGGGAATCCCTTGAAGGAGAACGCCGAGGCGGCGGAATCGATCTTCGCCTCCTTATCGTTGAATGTGACCTTGGCAACGGTGGAGTTGGTGATCTTTCCTTCGATGTCCACGGTCGCGGTATCGAGGCTCGCTTCGTCTTCCGGGGAAGTCACCACGACGACCTTGGCGGAAGAAGGGGAATTCGCGTTCAGCGTAACGCCGCTCAGCGTCGAGCCGCTGCCTTCTCCGGGGACGCCGGATACGAGGAGGAATTTGTCGCCGTCGTGCTTTACGTAGACGGTTTCGGTACGGAAGAACGAATCGATCGGCTTGATAGAATCCGGGAGCTTCACGGTCTTGGCTTCGCTCGTGAGAACGGTGAGCATCTGGTTGACCCCGACGGACGCCGAAGAGGCTTCCGACGTGACGTCGGCGCTGCCTTTGAGTACGTAGACGTTGCTGCCTACCGCGTTCTGCGAGAGGGCGATTACGCTGCCGGACTTCGGTTTCACGGTGAAGCTCTTGAGTTTGAACGAAAGGTCTTCCGCACCCGCTTCTACCCAAAGGTAGGAACTCTGGAGTTCGAAGGAGTGGGTTCCGTCCGCTCCTTTGCCGCGGTAGGCGACTTCGGTGAGGCGGTCCGCGAAGACTTTCGACGGAGAACCGTCGATAACGAGTTCGGCGTCGCCGGATTTCACTTCGAGATGGTTGTCGGTAGGGAACATCTTCTCTTCGCCCTGGATCTGTTTTTTAGAATCGCCGGACATGTAGATGTACACTTCGGAATTTTCCGACTTCGGAACCACCGTGACGCTGTCGTTGCCTGCGCGGTTCGCGGTTTCGCTCGAAGAGCCCGAGAAAAGCGCCCTGACGATGACGACCAAAATGATTACCGCGACCGCTACCGGAACGGCGAGGGAAATGAGGCTGTTGCGGCGTGCGCTGCGCTCGTTGCGCATCATTCGTGACATGTTTGGAAAAATTACGGTACTGACCCCCGAAATATATCCGAAACCGCCCCCGAATCAAGCGCGCTTCCGCTTCGGGAAAAGGAAAACCCCGCGCTGGCGGGGTTTTCTCGGAAGGGGTTTCCCCTTGCCATTATTCGGATTTCGCTTCTTCTTTAGGAATGACCGCCTCGAGAGCGGCATAGGTAGCCTCTTTTCCCTTAGGAACGCGGAGGGTGACGGTGTCGCCGATTTCCGCCTTGAGGTACGTCACGCTCGCCATGAGGAGGTTGTACGCCTTTCCGTCGGAGACGACCTGGAATTTGTCGCGGTTCGAAGCGATGAGGCCGATTTTTGTCTCGTACGGCATTTCTTCGATGATCTTGTAGACGATCTTTCCGTCGCCGCCGATGATGGCTTTGAGCTTGCTGCCCTGTACGAGGTGCGATTTGGACGCGTAGTTCTGCGGGACCGGGTAGGTGTTTCCGTCCGAACCGAGCATGGATTCGCCGGTGAAGACGCCTTCGACGATCTTTTCGTCGCCGCTCTTGTAGGCGGTGAGGTTGGAAGCGTCGAGATAGGCGAGTTCGCGCTTGGCCGATTCGCCGTCGGTCATCGTGGCGAGGATCTTACGCGCCGAAGTGATGGACTTCTGGGCGGCGTCGAGGAGGTCGCGGACTGCGAGGATCTTCTTCTGGTCGTTTTCCATGTCGATTTGTTTTTGAGTAGACGCGTACATTATATCATCCGTTTCGCGCGTTGCCAAGAAACGGGGCTTGACCATTCGGTTATCCGATGCCGAGGTTCATCACCGCCTTCATTATCTGAGGATAGAAGAAGAGCGAAAGATAGAGTCCGACCGCCAAGAAGGGGCCGAATGCGATTGCCATGTTCCGCTGTTTTTTAATTGCGAGCACGTAGATTCCGACGACGCTTCCCACGATGTACGAAAGAAAGAGCGCGAGCGCCGCCATCTTGGCTCCGGCTACGAGACCCATGAACGCGGCAATGCGGAGGTCTCAGAGTCCGATCCAACCCGACGGGAGTTCGCGTTCCGGGTCGTGTTCCTGATGCGGGCTCCTTTTTCCGGCGATTCTGAGGAACGTATCCCACACGACCGCGAACGGAAGCCAAACGTAGTACCACGCGACTTCGAGCGCGTCTTTGTAGCGCTTATTGCGGAGGCAGTACGTACCTACCGGAATGAGGAACTGGAGGTAAAAAAACGAATACACCGCCCAAGCCCCGAGCGAAGCGTTCATGCCCTGTTTGAAGAGGGTGTCGCCCCAAAGGATGGGTTCGTAATGCCGGAAGAGCGTGTTGCCTTCCGGAAGGAAAACGAGAAGCGCCGCGACGCCGAGCGTGGCGGGAACGAGAATCTCGTCGGGAATTTCTTGGTAGAGGATGTCGTAAAACACGAACACCACCGTCACGAACGCGAGGGCGAGGAAAAACGCGACGCGGGCGATTTCCCACCAGTCTCCCGCGATTGCCGCGGGAAGGTCGCAGAGGTATTTCGCGCTGGTGACGAAGAGGATTCCGGTAACGAGTTCGAGAAGCGGGTAGATGGCGGGGATTTTCTTTCCGCATCCGGCGCAACGCCCTTTTTGGAAGAGCCACGAAAAAACGGGAAAGAGCTCTTTCCAGCCGAGCGTTTTTCCACAACTGCCGCATTCGCTGCGTCCTCAGAGGATGCCCTTTTTTCCGCTCTTCAGGCGGTAAACCACCACGGAAGCGAAACTTCCGAGGCAGGTACCGAAGAAGAAGAGGTAGGCGAGGACGAGGTTTTCCATTGAACGGATTAGAAATGGTATCTGGCGAGGGCGAGTTCCGCCGCGATGGCGGCTTCGTCGATGAGTCCGGGTTCGAGCCCCTTGATCGTATGGAGCGTAGTCACGTCGTAGGCGGCGACGGCCGCCTCGAACTTCCTGAGTATCGGCGAAGCGTCTTGAGGCAGCGCGTAGGTGCCGAGCGTCTTCGCGAGCTTCGAAAGGAATATCGCCGACGCCTTCCGGCATTCTCAGGATTCGAAGTAGGGGAGGGAATCCAGGTACGCTTCGAAGAGTTTCTTATTGGGGATTCCTTCCGGAAGAGTGGAAGAGAGCGTGGACACGACTTTGAGGTAGGCTACGGCGGAGGCGTAGTCCATCTTTTCGCTCGAGACGTTCTTGCGGAGCTTGAACGAAACGAGCCGGTTCTTTTCGCCTTTGGTTTCGAGATTGGCCTGGATGAGGCTTCACGTATCCGCCCGGCTTTCGTTCTTCTTCTCTTTGGCGAACGCCCGGATTTTTCCGAAATCGCGGCTCCAGAGTTCGTAGACGAATTCCTGGTCACCTATCGGCGTACGTTTGAAAAAGACGCACTCCGTTACGTGCATGTTAGCGGATTACGAGTTTTCCGTCCGAGACTTCGAAGCGGATCTGGTAAACTCAAGAGTCGGTGGACGCGACGACGGTCCCGTCCTTGGGGACGAAAATCGAGCGTACCGGGCTTTCCACGACTTCTATCTGTCCGACGTAGCGCACTCATTTGATATTGCGGTAGTCGCGGGAATCCGGCTCGAAAACCCAAATCCTGTTGGACAGGATGAGGTAGAGGTAGTTGGCGTTGGCGAACGCGTAGAACTTGGGAATCTCGTTCGCGTCGGCGAGGGCGTAGTCGTCGGGGAGACCGTTGAGCATGAGGGAACGTTCCGAATAATCCGGAACCGTGAAGATCTTGTCCATCATGAGGTCGTCGCGGACGACGTAGAATCCTCCGTCGAGCCCGAAGTCGAGAACCTTGGGCTTCTTCGCTCGGTCGCCTACGAGGACGCTGCTCTTCGAGGAGAACCCGTTCACGCTCGGCTTGTGCTTGTAGATCTGGGTTCCGTCGCTCGAGAGGACGTACAGGTTGCCGTTAAAGGTCTTGATGGCGCGGCCGGCTTCCCAGGATTTCTGTCCGTCGACGTTCACGTAGGAGAATTCGCCCTTGTAGAACTTGAGAACGCGGTTGGTCTTGGTGAGCACGTAGATGATGCCTTCGGCGCTCGCGTCCGACGATACGGCTTCTTCTCCGTCCGGATACGGGAACACCTTGGTTTCCGCTCCCTTTACGAAAGGTCCGGCGAGCGAGGCTTTGCCGACGAAGTAGTATTTTTTCTGAATTTCGAAGACGCCTACCGGTCCGAATTTCTTGTCGGAGAAGACGTAATCGGCTTCATGGGCTTTCGGATCGAACGACTCGATGCCGTTCATTTGCTTCTTGAGGATCGAAATGCTGTCGAGGAGGCGTTTCACGTCGTTCATGTAGACGTTCTTGCCGCGCACTTCGAAGATGAGATCCTCGGCCTTCTTAAGGTTGGCTTTGAATACTTCCTTATTGGCGAGGTCCTTTCCGGCCTTATCGAGGATGACCTGGGCTTCGATGAGGCGGTTCTTGTATTCCTCCGGAACGGCGAGGTCGGTCTTCTGCTGGAAGATGGCGGAAATCGTCACGTAGAGAAGGAACGCGCAAACGACGATTCCGGCACCGAACGCGGCCGCGCGGAATTTCTCGTTTTTCCAGATGGGATGGTTCTTCACCGCGTCGTACGCCTTCTTGGCCGCGGGGATTTCGGAAATCGCCCCGCTGATGCGCGCCGCGGCGTCGCGGGCGATGGGCGCGGCCTTGGCCATGGCGTTCCTCGCGGCGATGGTGGCTTTTTCGACTGACGACGCCGCCGAAGGAACGGCGATGTCAGTAACGTTCGCGTTGGTGAGCGCGATGCAGTCGATGGCACGTTTGCCGGCTTCGCGACGGATGAGGTTCTCGATGGCGAGGCGTTTCTCGTCGTCTTTGCCTACGGTCGCGAGCTCGGTGACGTCTTCTTCGGTAAGGTAGTCGAGAAGGTCGATGTTGGCGACGTAGAGGGAGTCCGGGTGTTTGACGCTACCGGACGAAACGTACGAGAATTCGCTCGCGGTGCTGGCCATGCCTTCGGCGATGTCGGTGATGCGGCCGCCGCGGATGAGGTAGGCGTTGTAGTGCCCGAGGACCGAGAAATGGATGTCGTCGCCGTCGATGGCGGCGAGAAAGACGCGGACGTCTTCGACCTTGAGGTCCGGAACGGTGGCCCGGAGGTGCCGGTTGAGGCGGTCGAGGACGAACGAGAAATAGGCCGCGGTTTCGCCGGCCTTGCCGCTTTCGGCGACGGTGTCGACGATGGCGCCTTCCACGAGGGACGCGGCGTGCGGTTTTTTGGAATCGATCTGGAGAAGGATCTGGCGACGGTCGTCGATACGGATCTTTTTGGTCACGACTACCGAATCCGATTGTTCGGAAGCGTGTCGGAGCAAGCTGACTTGCAGCATGGGTTGGGGAAAGCGTATACCGCCTCCGAATGTATGGAAAATCTGTTCAGCGTCAAGCCGGAATCCGCATCGGCAAAAGGAAAAGCGCAGGTTTTCCCCGCGCTTTTCCTTTGGAATTTCGCCTTTAGAGGCTGTTGAGCATGTTGAGGA
>JBAQKV010000077.1:0-21614 GCA_049301335.1 Patescibacteria group bacterium | reverse complement strand
AAGCCACCCGTTTGCCCCCTCGGGCTTGGATTTGAGGCAATAAATAAGTGTCCTTTGGCTTCCAGAAGCACAAGTTGTATTCCCATTTCCAAGGCTTCTTGGGATTTCACTTCCTTTTGAAAAAAAGGTTTACGGTTTTGTATATTTGTATTTTTGCCCCAAGCGCAACCACTATGGGCATATGGGCAAACAGAAACAGATTTAAGGTGCCGCTGAATGATTTTAAATCGGTAATTCTCGATCCATTTTCCAAGAGGAACTTTGCACAATTGCTTTTATTGAAGGTGGTTTCAAGATCTTTTATAAGATCACACTGCTGTTCCGCCCTGTTGAACACGCCCATTGCGCCCGCAATATCATCATTGGTGGGCACATCTCACTTCGTACAAATACAAGACACCATATTGTCTCTCGACAACAAGAGTCTTCACAGCCATCAAAGAACTAAAAATCCAACGAGCGAAATAAGATTTGCAATATTGCCAAGCCACTTCCAAAAATCGGACTCGGAATTTGTAATGAACATAAGTTCTCACGTCGCCATTGCCGTAATTGTGAAAATATAGCAAAATGAGCGGATTATACGCGCTTAGCTATTGGTGACAAGGTCCAACATGGGCGACCTAGCAGTTGGCTAATCTATCGAGAACTTGATTTGAATTCATATACAGGGGCGATTTTCCGCATGTCCATTCGGAATAATGCGAATGGCTTGTCATTTCATGGTGACTATCGAATTATCTAGGTATCTAGAATTCTTGGTATTTGTAAGTGCTTCGGTAATTGGCTGCCTCCCGAACAGGATTCTTTCCTCCCGTCCTCGGCTCCGCCTCGGCCGCTCGGAACGCCTTGCCTACGGAGCCAAATCGTTGGCTCCGTACCGAATCGCCGCAAGCGGACGATCCGGAAGGCCGCGGTTTCGAATCCCGTTCTCTCCGCATCCGTATCGATAATACAAAACGCGCCACCCTTGCGGATGACGCGTTTTTTATTATCAATGGCTCCCCGAACAGGATTCGAACCTGTGACCCACCGGTTAACAGCCGGTTGCTCTACCGCTGAGCTATCGAGGAATACGGCAACTTCTTTCGAAGCGGGCGAATACTATGGAAAATATTATCCAAGTCAAAATTTTTTCGTCACGAATTGCTCATGATTTCCATTTGCGGTTCCGGGGTGGGGGAGAAGTGAAAAAATTACGTTCAAAAATACCCCCGTTCGTCCTTTCCCGGTGCGAAAAAACAGGGATTCCGCATTTTTTTCACAAAACCATTTTTCCGCATCAGTAAGCCAAAAACGCGCCTTTTTACGTGCTTTTTCCCCGTTGCGTAGCGACGCAGAGCCAAAAAAATCATTTGCGTCCCCTTTTTTCCGCATATAATCAGTCCCGGTTATATTACTAACCCGATAACCGCATATGAAGAAGCAGGATTTCATCAAGGAGGTCTCCACCAAGGCAGGTCTCAGCCAGGACGCCGTTACCAAGGCGCTCAACACCATGATCGACGTTATCACCGCTCAGCTCAAGAAGGGCGGAGAAGTTAACGTTACCGGTTTCGGTGCATTCAAGGTTTCCGAACGTGCAGCTCGCAACGGCGTAAACCCGAAGACCCGCTCGAAGATCACCATCCCCGCTATGAAGTCCCCGGTTTTCCGCGCAGGAAAGACCCTCAAGGAATCCGTTCGCTAATTCATGCGTACGCAAAGAGAGCCCCGCAAGGGGCTTTTCTTTTGTCTTTTTGACTTTCGCATTCCGATGCGGTACACTTGGAACCAGTGTTTCCTCACGCTTCGGAATGGACTCTCAGCTCCAGGTCGACATCTCCCAACTCGAGTACCAGGATCTTCTTGATTTTGCCAACGGCAACATCAAAGACCCGGGGTCGTTCGACCTCTTCGTCACCTTCCAGGCCGACTACGGTCAGTCGAAGATGATCCGCGATCTCATCCTCAACCTTTTCGAACGCAATTCGATAGAGGTTCCTTGGAAAAACCGTTTCGCCCTCATTTCCGACGAACTCGTCAACAATTCCATCGAATACGGCAGCATGCCGCTCGATAAGAACGGATTCTTCATATCGTTCCGCGCAGAGAACGGCCTTCTCCACGTCACGCTCGAAGTCCAAGATACGGGACGCGGCCTCGAAGCGAAGAGCAGCCAAGAAATGGAAGAAATCCGCAAGATGAAAGAAATGCAGGGGTTCGACAACTACCTCGGCAAGCGCGGACGCTGACTCTTTCAAATGATTACGCGCCTCGTCGACGAGCTCTACTTCCGCGACAACGACGACGGCGGCCTCACCGTAGGCATTCGCAAGGCGCTCGACATGATGCCTGCCAAGTCCGCGTAAATACGAAGTCCTTTAAAAAAATCCCCCGGTTTCGGGGGATTTTTCGTGATTACTGCTGGTTCATCATTTTGGAGAAGATGATCTTCTCGATGGGGAACTTGCGGCCTTCGATGACGATGTACGGGTTGAATTCTTCGTCGTCGAACCCTTCGAAGTACGAGTCGCGGATCTTGATGCCGTCGTCGCGTTCGATGGACGAGAGGACCTTGCGGATGACGCCGAGCTTTTCGAGTACGTCGTAGATGCGCGCGACTCCTTCCGGATTGGACATTTCGGTCATGCGGACGATCTGTTGGATGCGGCCTCCGGTAACTTCGAATGCTTCGTGGGAGATGCGGGTAACCTTCGGGTGGTCGTCCGAAATCTTCCTGCTTTTGAGGTCGTACACGCGGCGGCTTTCGGCGGCAGCGACCTGGGCGGCGATCTCTTCCGGATCTACGGCTTCGAGAGTCTTGCGACGTCCTTCGGCGGTTTCGATGAGGTGGTCCTTGATTTCTTCCACATTCACCATGGCGGCGGCGGACATGGTGAAGATCTTCTTGCCCGGAAGTTCGGTCTTCGCCTGCTTGAGGAGTTCTTTCAAGTCTTCGTCGGACACGAGGTCGGTCTTGGAGAGGACGATGGTTTCGAGCTTGCCGGCGATTTCCGGCGAGAACGATTCGAGTTCTTTACGGATGTCGCGGTAGTTCTGCCAAACGGCTTCGAGCTGGCTCGCGTCCAAGAGGTGGAGGAGGATTTCGGTGCGTTCGATGTGCTTGAGGAACTGGATTCCGAGGCCTTTGCCTTCGGAGGCGCCCGGGATGAGTCCCGGAACGTCTTCGAGAACGAGCGCCTTACCCTTGTGCTCCATTACGCCGAGGTTCGGGATGAGGGTGGTGAACGGGTAATCCGCGATCTTGGGGCGAACGCACGTCACCGCCTGGATGAAAGTGGACTTTCCGGCGTTCGGAAGACCGATGATGCCGACGTCCGCCACGAGCTTGAGTTCCATCTTGACCTTGCGGACTTCGCCGACGTCGCCGATTTCGGCGAACTTGGGGGCCTGGCGGGTGGAAGTGGGGAAGTGGGCGTTACCGAAACCGCCGCGTCCGCCGAGGCAGAGCGTGTGTTTCATTCCGTCTTCCACGAGGTCGCAGATGATTTCGCCGGTTTCGGCGTCGGTGACGATGGTGCCTACCGGGAGTTCCACGATACGGTCTTCGCCCGATGCGCCCTGCATTTCCTTGGTCGCTCCGCCCTGTCCCGCCTGTGCGGAAACTACCTTGGTGTGGCGGAAATCGGAGAGGGTGTTTTCGTTTTCGGTCGCGAAAAGCACGACGTCGCCGCCGCGTCCTCCGTTGCCTCCGTAGGGGCCGCCGTTGGGTACGTATTTTTCGCGTCTCCAGGAAACGCTGCCGTCGCCGCCTTTGCCGGCTTTGAAGGTAACGACTATTTCGTCGATGAACATGTTGAAAAAAAGAAAGGCGCGTGCGCGCCGGAAAGATATGCCCGGATTCTACGCGCAGAACCCCGATTTTCAAAATCGATTTGGCATTCCGCCCTTTTCCGATATATTTCCCCCGTTCTTTTTGAAGGGGCGCGGGTTTTACCGTCCGGCTCCGATACCTAATCTCAACCATCATGGCAAAGGGAAAGCGCACCTACATGTCCTGCATCTCCACCGAATCGGGCATTATGGGTTACATCACCACCGTTCAGAAGAAGAATTTCGCGGCAGGCGAAAAGCTCGAACTCCGCAAGTACGACAAAAAGCTTCGCAAGCACGTCGTTTTCAAACTTAAGGAAACCAAGCACTAGTCGTTCGCCGTAAGGCAACGAAAAACCCCCGGTACGCCCGGGGGTTTTTGCTGATTTCGAGAAAAGCTTACGCGGCCATTTCGATCTGGGAATCGTTGGCGGCTTCGGTTCCGCCGAGGATGGCGCCGATGTTGGCCGAAGTTTCGGTACGGAGGGAAGCGAGGGCTTCGCGGTATTCGATGCCGCGGTCCTTGACCATGGTTTCGATACGGAGCGCGTCGAGCCCGCCGCGGGTGGTGCCGTAGTTCTCGGCGAGGGCGAACGCGATTTCCTTGCGGATGTTCGAATCGCCCTTTACGGTGGCGACGTATTCCGCCGGAAGGTCGTAGTTCTTTACGAGGCGGTCGAAAAACGCGTCGACGGAACCCATTTTGTCGAGTTCCTGGGCCGTCTGGGCGCGGAGTTCGGCCGGATCCGGGGATCCGAAGTGGCTTTCGAGAACGTTGCTGGCCATGGTATTTGTTTTAGGAATGTTTTTTTGGAGTCTTTTTAGTTCGCCTGGACGAATCATTCGCGCTTGAGTTCTTCGAGGTCGTGCTTCATATCGCGGGAGACGATTCCGTGGTTGTAGGCGGAGAGGTCTTCGGCGAGCTTCGATACGGCGTTCGTAAGGAGCAGGCGTTTCTGCTCTTCCACCGCTTCGCGGTTGCGCTTGATGCGTTCGGCCATGCGGGGCCAGTCGGTGAGAACCGCCATTCGGCGCTCTTCCGTGAGGCATGCGAATATCCTTTCGACCTCCGGACGGTCGTCCGGGTGGATCGCGGATAATTCCATGAGCCGGGTGAGTTCGGTGTTCGGCATCGGGTGGATTCTGGATAATTCCGTCCGAGGGATTTTTCCCCTACGCGTCCCATATTACCATACCGGATGGGGCCCCGCCAATATTTCGTTCCAATACCCCTTGACGGTGCGTCGGCTTATGTGCCCAATACTTGGAGCACCTCTTCCAGGCTGACTTCCCCGAGGATGGTCTTCAGGAGGGCATCGTCACCCATGGCGACCATTCCGTCGCCTATGGCTTGGATTTCGAGCTGGTTTTTCGACGCCTTGGCGAGGACCATCTTTTCGAGGTTTTCGGTCATTTCGAGCACTTCGAAGAAACCGGTACGGCCTTTGTGGCCCTTTCCGCCGCATTTTTCGCAACCATCCGGGTTAGCGCGGTAGAGCACGAAATTCTCCTTGTCGGTCACGTAGCGTCCGATGCGTTTCACGATGTTGTTCCGAATCGTCTCCTCCGGTTTGTAGGCGACCTTGCAATGCGGGCAGAGCGTGCGGGCGAGACGCTGGGAGATGATGAGTTTGAGCGACGATACGACCAAAAGCGGATCGATGCCCAAATTCGTGAGGCGCTGGAGGGTGTTGACGGTGGAGTTCGCGTGGATGGTCGAGAATACTAGGTGGCCCGTAATCGACGCTTCTACGGCCAAATGGGCGGTTTCGGAGTCGCGGATTTCTCAAACCATGACGATGTCGGGGTCTTGGCGGAGGAGCGAACGGAGGCCGTCGGCGAACGAAAATCCGATCTGCGGGTTGATCTGCGTGTGGTTGACGCCCGGAATGCGGTATTCGACCGGGTCTTCGAGCGTGGAGATGTTGCGGTCTTCGGTATCGAAACTCGAAAGCATCGAATAGAGCGTAGTCGACTTTCCCGAGCCGGTCGGACCGACGACGAGGATGAGCCCATAGCTCGCGCCGAGGTACTGTTTGATTTTCACCATGTTCATCGGCAGCATGCCGATGGAACGGAGGTCGAGGTGTTCGGCTTCTTTTTTCAAAAGGCGCACGACGATCTTCTCGCCGTAGATGGTGGGGATGACGCTCACGCGCATGTCGACCTCTTTTCCCGTTTCGGCATCCTTGAAAGCGGCCTTTCCGTCTTGCGGGAGGCGGGTTTCGTCGATTTTGAGTCCGGCGAGGATCTTGATGCGGGCGACGACGGCGGATTTCTGGTCTTCTTCCGCGGTGGCGTGTTCGGCGAAGTGCCCGTCGATACGGAAACGCACTCGCATGCCGAATTCGGTAGGTTCGAAGTGGATGTCCGACGCGCCGAGCTGGACCGCCGACGAAAACGCCCGGTCGACGAAGCGGATTCAAGAAAAAATCCCCGATTCTTCGGCTCCGGGCAAGGCTTTCTCGGAAGAGGCCATGAGGGAATCGGAATCGGCGTTTTGCGGAGTGCGTTTGAAGGCGTCGGCGAAACCCATTTCTCGTATGATTCGGTTACCTTCCTATCCTACAACATCCCGAGCCGTACGGCAAAGAATTCGATTTGCTTTTCCTATCCCGTCTTCTATAATCCATCGGAACTTTTCAGGAAGTTCTATTTTTTATATCCTTCTTACGGACCGCTCCGTAAGATGTTCATCCACAGGCTATGCGGAAATATGAACTTATGATGATCGTCGACCCGACCGTTTCGGACGACGAACGCGCCACCCTCCTTTCCGAGGTAAAGGCCGAACTCACCACCCACGGCGTTTCTTCGCTCACCGAAGACGTTTGGGGCGTTAAGAAGCTCGCGTACAAGATCAACGGATCCGAAAACGGCTTCTACGTTCTCTTCAACTTCGAAGCGGACGGACGCAACTTCAAGACCATCTCTTCCGACTTCAACCTCCGCAAGGGCATCTGGCGCTATATGTTCGTCCGCATCGACGAGTAATTCACGCCGAAATCCCCCATGCGAACCGTCAACAAGGTCATCCTCGTCGGGAACGTCACGAAGGACCCCTTCGTGAAGACTACCCAATGAGGCCGCAAGGTCGTCCTCTTCACCGTAGCGACCAACCGTTCGTTCAAGAACGCCCGCGGAGAAACCCTTTCCGAATCCGAATACACCAACTGCATCTGCTGGGGAACCCTCGCCGACCGCACCGAGACCTTCCTTGCGAAAGGCAAGCTCGTCTACGTCGAAGGACACCTCAAGACCCGGACGATCGAGCGCGATGACAACACCCGTCTCTATAAGACGGAAGTCGTGGTCACCAACCTCATCTTCCTCTCCAAACGCGAAGACTCCGGCGAAACCGCCGAAACCGAAGAAATCCTCGCGGACCTCGAGACCATTGATCTCGACGACCGCTTCTAATTCCCCGATAACCGGCACCCAACATGGCTAAGACCGTTTGCCCGATCGACGAGGCAGGTATCAAGTCTATCGACTACAAAGATACCGAATTCCTCAAGAAGTTCGTTACCAAGTTCAACAAGATCGTTCCGCGTCAGTACTCGAACGTTTCCCTCAAGAACCAGAAGAAGGTTGCCCAGGCCGTAAAGCGCGCCCGTTACATGGCCCTTCTCCCGTACGTTCTCGATCTCAAGAAGAAGATCGGAGAATAATTCTCGGAAATCCTTGGAAAAGGGGTGGTCATCCACCCCTTTTCCTTTGCCTTCGCGGTTTTTTTTGACTTTGCGTTTTTGGGTGCGTATAATGCCCGCCGTAATATCTTTCTCATCTCCAACACGATGAACGCAGTTGCAAAAGCATCTTACGCTTCCGTAGCGCTTCTCGCGAGCGCAGAGTCCGCTTTCGCCGCAATCAACACCGGCACCGACAAGGTGGAAACCTCCCTCCAGGGCCGCAGCGACAACCTCGAAACCGGCGTACAGCGCATCATCGGGTTCGTTACCAACCTCCTCTACCTTATCGCCGTCTGCTACGCTCTCTACGGCGGCTTCCTCATCCTCACCTCCGGTGGCGACGAAGAAAAGGTGAAGAAGGGTAAGACCATCCTCATGCACGGCGCTCTCGGCCTCCTCGTCATCTTCCTCGCGAGCTCGATCGTCGGCTTCATCCTCCGTCTCCTCACTTCCGCCTAACCGTCGGAAATCGAAAAGCCCCTCCGGGGGCTTTTTTCGTGCTTCCCGGCTTGGAAAAAACGGCTTTTGTCCTAGAATGGAAGGGTTATTCCCCCGAATCCGAACATGCAGAAACATTACGCTCCCGCCGAGATCGAAAAGAAGTGGCAATCCCGCTGGTTGGCCGAAAAAACCTTCTCCGCCGCCAATCCTCCGTTTACCGAACCGGCTCCCAAAAAGGCCTACGTTTTGGATATGTTCCCGTACCCGTCCGGAGCCGGCCTCCACGTCGGACACCCGAAGGGGTACATCGCCACCGACGTGCTCGCCCGCCATCTCAAGAACAGGGGATACAACGTCCTCCACCCGATGGGGTGGGACGCTTTCGGCTTGCCTGCCGAAAACTACGCCATCAAAACCGGTACGCACCCGCGCGTAACCACCGAGAACAACATCGCCAATTACAAGCGCCAGCTCTCGATGCTCGGTTTCGCGTACGATTGGGATCGCGAAATCGACACCACCGACCCCGAGTACTACCGTTGGACCCAGTGGATTTTCCTCAAACTTTTCGAACGCGGACTCGCTTTCGAACAGGACTTGCCGATCAATTACTGCCCGTCGTGCAAGACCGGACTCGCCAACGAAGAAGTGAATGCCGACAATACCTGCGACCGCTGCGGAACCCTCGTGGAACGCCGCAAGCTCCGCCAGTGGGTACTCAAGATCACCGCGTATGCCGACCGTCTCCTTAAGGACGTCGACAAGCTCGCGTGGCCGGAAGGCATTAAGGAAATGCAGCGCAATTGGATTGGAAAATCCGAAGGCGTAGAATTTTCGATGAAGAAGGTGGGCGACGAGTCCAAGTCCCTCGCGGTGTACACCACCCGCGTAGACACGGTCTACGGAATGACCTACGCCGTCATCGCGGCCGACCATACGAACGTGGGCGATTGGATCGCCGATTCCGAACGCGGCGCTTGCGAAGCGTACGTAACGGCTTCCAAGTCGAAGTCCGACGTGGAACGTACCGAATCCAAAGAAAAGACGGGCGTATTCTCCGGTTCGAAGGTAGTCAACCCGTTCAACGGCGAAGAAATCCCGGTTTACATCGGAGACTACGTGCTCGGTTCGTACGGAACCGGCGCGGTCATGGCCGTACCGGCGCACGACGAGAGGGACTTCGCATTCGCGAAGAAGATGGGGCTCGAAATCCGCCAGAGCGTCGACGTGGGAATCGAATTCTCCGACGATGCGTGGAAGGCCGAATACGCGAACGACGGTACGGTCTTGTCCGCCGGCATTTCCTCCTCGGAAGTACGTAAAGCCCTCGCCGCCAAGGCTGATTCCGAAGGTTTCGGAAAAACCAAAGTCAACTACAAGCTCCGCGACTGGCTCTTCTCCCGCCAGCGTTACTGGGGCGAACCGATTCCGCTCGTGCATATCGCCATCGAAGACCTCAAAAAGACTCCGCACATCACTGACCTCTCGCAGGCAACCGACCCAGCCCTCGCCTACATCCTCAAGCGCGAACCGCTTCCAGGCGAAGATTGCGCCGGAACCCTCTGTAAGGGAAGCGGTAAGGTCCGCGAACTCGTCATCGGCGGAAAGGTTTTCTCCAAAATCTACGACGGTATCTATTCCAAAATCGTCTGCGACTACCGCCTTCCGCTCGAACTTCCGGAGGTCGAACGCTACGAACCTGCCGGAGACGGACAGTCTCCGCTCGCGACCGTCGACTCGTTCGTCAACGTGAAGCTTGCTGAGAACCTGGTAGGAAAACGCGAAACCAACACCATGCCGCAGTGGGGAGGCTCTTGCTGGTACTACCTCCGTTACATGGATCCGAAGAACTCCGACGCCCTCGTTTCGAAAGAAGCGGCAGAATACTGGGGTTCGGTCGACCAATACGTCGGCGGTGCGGAACACGCGGTACTCCACCTCCTCTACGCCCGCTTCTGGCATAAGTTCCTCTTCGATATCGGCGTCGTTCCCAACGACGAACCGTTCGCCAAACTCGCAAGCCCGGGTCTCATTCTCGGCTCCGACGGCAACAAGATGAGCAAATCGAAGGGCAACGTCGTAAATCCGGACGACGTCTGCAAGCAGTACGGCACGGACACCTTCCGCGTCTACGAAATGAGCATGTCCGACTTCCGTGACCCGGCTCCGTGGAATACCGACGCGATCGTAGGATCCGAACGTTTCTTGGAAAAAGCTTACGCGGCCTTCGGTGATTCGGCCAAGTCCGCCGCCGACGACATGAAGGCTATGAAACTCCTCCATAAGACCGTTAAAAAGGTGGGGGAGGACATCGGCAACTTCAAGTTCAACACCGCGATCACGGCCATCAACATCCTCTTGAACGAAGGCGTTCCGGCTGATGCCGAATTCCGCGCCGAGTGGAAGGAAAAGGTTGCCGTCCTCCTCCATCCGTTCGCTCCGCACCTCGCGGAGGAACTCTGGGAATCGCTTGGAAATTCGACCTCCGTCTACCTTGCTTCTTGGCCCGAGTACGATACCTTCATGCTCGCTGACGACGAAGTCACCATCGCCGTGCAGGTCAATGGCAAACTCCGCGGCACCCTCACCATGCTTAACGGCGTGGCACAGGAAGAAGCCGCTTCGGCAGCCCGCGAAAATCCGGAAATCTCCAAGTGGATCGACGGAAAGACGCTCGTTCGCGAAATATTTGTCCCGAACAAGCTTTTGAATATCGTAGTCAAAGATTAACTCCTCACCGTCAGGCATATGACCCTCCCGTTCGAAGATGAAGAAGAAGACCAGGATCCAGCGCTCGATGGCGACGAGCTCAGTGCGGTTTCCCTTGAAGAACTCGAAGAACTCGAAGAAGACGAAGTCATCGGACACCGCGTAGTGACCACGAACGACGACGGGGAAGACCCGTTCTCGAGCGGGGCGTACTTCGACGAGTAAGCTATCGGGAATCCCACGAAAAAGACGTCTGACACAGAAAACCATTCGGAACCGAGGTTTTCGTCAGACGTCTTTTTCGTGGGATTCCTAACGCGCGCCGGTTATTCTCCGTCTTCCAGGGGAACGGTCTTTACGAGTCGAAGATGGGAACGCTTAGGAAGGCGTACGACGTTCGCCGGGATATCGGGCTTGGGGGATTCTTCGCCTGCCGCTATGACGTCTTCGACGAGCATGCTCCAATCGGGGAGTTTCCCAATCGTTCTCTCCACGCGCTTGAACCGCATCATCAGGCTCATGCGAACCGTCGCGGCGAGGCCGGATATGGCGAAGTCATCCCATTCGGGATACTTGTCGCGGCCTCCTTCGATGCGCTTGCGCATTTCGATTTCCACCGCGTCCAAGCAGTGCAGATCTTCGGCGTCCGCGACGAACGGACAACCGTTGGGGTATTTCCGAGCGAAATACGATTCCATAATGAAAAGTTCTTCGACTACGAGCGAACGGACGTACGCGAATTCCTCTCGGTCGTCGGACGGAGTGAGCGGCGGTTTCATGATCGTGCGGATGCGTGCGGTTATTTTTTCGTTCCGGTTCCGGTGGCGGAAGTCGCGGCGTTCTTCATCGCGGAGGTTTTTCCCGTAAGCGTCACCTGTTCGAAATTGGACGCGTCGGTTTTGGCTTTTTCCTTGATTTCGTTGAAATCCAGCCGGCGCATCTTCAATTGGTTGTCGACTACTCACCGCAGCACTTCGGAGTCTTTGAAGAACGTATAGGTCATCCAAGAGAGGAAGACGAGTCCGAATACCGTACCGAACGCGAACAGCATGCCAAGGCCTATCTGGTACGCGAATATCTTCCATTTCGACGAGTGGAGTTCGACGAATTCGTGCTCTTTGATGAGATTGAGCGTCTGGTCGAGCACCTTGAGGCTCGATCAGAGTTCCCGAAGTTCTTGGACGAGTTCGCGCTGGACGATGGACGCCTGGAGGAGTTCTTTTTCCACGAACGCTTCCCGAACGGCTTTTCCGGCCTCTTCGACCGCCTCGCCTTCTCGAATTTTCTTAGCCATGCTGGTTCGGGTTATTTGATCCATCCGTTTACGAAATCCTCGATGACTCGGGAGAGCTTCTTGGGATCGTGGCGTATGTAGTCGCGTTCGCTGGCGAAATCCCTTTCGACTATCCGGCAGCCTTTCTTCAGGAGCGCCTGCACGTCGCCGATTTTTACCGGGAACTTATTCTCTTCTTCCGCGTATTTTTCCGCGAGTTCGCTCCGGATTTCGCCGGAATGGACGAGCACGTAGTCGACCCGACCTTCGCCGACGTAGCGCTCGATGACGGAAACGAAGTCTTCTACCGAGTATCCGTCGGTCTCGCCGTGCTTCGTCATGATGTTGCAGACGTAGACGACTTTGGCGTCGGTCTGTTCGAAGGCCTCGCGCATGCCGGGAGAGAGGAGGTTCGGCACGACGCTCGTGTAGAGGTCGCCCGGGCCGACGATGACGTAGTCGGAATTGAGGATGGCTTCGCGTGCCCTCGGGTTGAGTTTTCCGTCGCCGATGAGGAACGCGTCCTTAATGGCGAGGTTCGCGTCGTGCTTGGGGACGTCGATGTTCGTTTCGCCGATGATGGTTTCGCCGTTTTCGAGCGTGACGCCCAAATGCACGTCGCCCAAGGTTACGGGGATGACTTTCCCGCGGACGTGGAACATCTCGCAGAGTTCCTCGATGCCAGCTTCGAAATCGCCGGTAATGTCGGCGAGCGCCGTAAGAAGGAGGTTTCCGATGGTGTGTCCGCTCATGCGGTTGCCGCTCTTGAAGCGGTACTCGAAGAGTTTTCGGACGGTATCGGCGTCTTCCGAAAGGGCGAGGATGGCGCGGCGGATGTCACCGGGGGGAAGGATGCCGAACTCGTCGCGGAGTTCGCCCGTGGAGCCGCCCGAATCGGCTACGGAAACGATGGCCGCGAGATTCAGCCGTTTGTTCTTTTTCAAACCGGAAAGGACGTTGAAGGTTCCGGTGCCTCCTCAGATGGTCGTGACGTTGCTGGACATGGTGCGTGGTTTGGCCGATTATAACGACTTATCGGTCGGAAGCAACGGGCAAAACCCCGGGAGAACCGTTCCAGTTCCCTTGCTCTTCCGTTAAAAAGGTCTAACATGGCGAAGTTATCCGTAACTTTACCAAAATGGAGGGTTTCATCACGATAGTTATAGTCCTCGCCATCTTCATCCCGCTCTTTCTTAAGAAAGTCAGCCAGGGGGAAGTGGGACTCATCGAGAATCTCGGTAAGTTTTCCCGGGAAACCGGACCGGGCCTCACGTTTCTTATTCCGGGCGTGCAGACCATGCGTAAGGTCGACATCCGCGAACAGGTCATCACCGTTCCGGAACAGCAGATCATCACGAAAGACAACGTCGGAATGGCGGTAGACGGAATCATTTACGTCCAGATTACCGACGCGCAGAAAGCGCAGTACGAAATTTCCAACGTCTTCCTCGCCGTCGTGAACCTCGCGCAGACCAATCTCCGCAACGTTCTCGGTACTATGTCGCTCGACGACACCCTTTCCAACCGCGATTCCATCAACGTCCGCCTTCTCGAAGCGCTCGACCGCGAAACCGTGAAATGGGGAATCAAGGTCCTCCGCGTGGAAATCAAGAAGCTCGAACCGCCGCGCGACATCCAGGACTCCATGTCCAAGCAGATGAAGGCGGAACGCGAAAAGCGCGCCCAGATTCTCGAAGCGGAAGGATACCGCCAGGCTCTCGTGGAGAAATCCGAGGGTGACAAGCAGTCCAAGATCCTTCAGGCAGAAGGGGAAAAGCAGTCGCAGATCCTCCGTGCCGAAGGCGAAGCGCAGGCGAAAATCGCCATCGCCGAAGCCCAAGCGAAGGCCCTCGAACTCGAATCGAACGCCGCACAGGAGTTCTTCAAGGGGCAGGCCGTTACCAAGGAACAGCTCAAGGTCGTAGAAAACGCCCTTTCGAACAATTCGAAGTACATCCTCGACTCCGACATCCTCACGAGCATCTCGAAAACGTTCGGAATCAAGTAGCCGACCAAACGGTGTCAAGCAATCGAACTTTGAAAATGGTGGGGCGGACGAGTCCGTAGCGACTTTAGGACCCTAGGAGCTTAGGACCGTCCGTTCCACCATTTGCGTCTAATTCAATTCCCACATGTCCGAACTTTTTTACGGCTGGCTCGCGTTCGCGGTTCTCGCGCTCATTCTCGAAATGTTCACCGGAACGCTCTACGGCCTCTCGTTCTCCCTCTCGGCGTTCCTTCTCGCCGCGTACGTCGCCATTACCAAAGAAACCGATCTCAGCGTCGGTCAAGCGGTGATTTTCGCCGTATCCGGAGCCGTTTTCTGTTTCGTATTTCCGATTTGGTTCAACAATACCAAGACCGAATTCAAGCAGGGGCTCGATGCCTCGGTAGGGAAAACCTATTCGCTTAAGAAAGTAGGCGACGACTACAAGGTCGCTATCGACGGCGTCGATTACCTCGTCGACGAAAACTGCGTCACCGAAAATTTCACGCCCAAGGCGAAAGTGAAACTCGTTTCGCACCGCTCCGGCACCCTTACCGTAACTCTCCAGAAGTAATCCAGATACCGTGGTTTCCGAAATTTTTTCCCAATTCGGCGTGGAAGCGTCGCCTGAGCAGGCGGCGCTTTTCGAACGTTACGCCGACCTTTTTCTCGAATACAACGCCCATACCAACCTTTCCGCCATCCGCGATAGGGAAGGAGTGGTCTCGAAGCACTTCGCCGACAGCGCGGTGCTTTTGAATTTCGAAGACGTTTCCGGAAAGGTGCTCGACATCGGAACCGGAGGCGGTTTCCCCGGAATCCCTTTGAAAATCATGCGGCCCGATCTCGAAGTGGCGCTCATGGATTCCGTTTCCAAAAAGACCAAGGCCTGCGACCATTTCGTAGCGTACCTCGGCCTCGACGACGTCTGGACCGTATGGTCCCGCGCCGAAGAAGCGGCCAAGCGTCCGGACATGCGGAACCAGTTCGACTGGGTGGTTTCCCGCGCTACCGCGTACATGCCCCAGATTCTCGAATGGGCGGCGCCGTTCGTGGCTAAATGAGGCAGGATCGCCCTCTACAAGCTCCCGTCGGAAGAAGAGCTCCGCGACGGTCTTCCCGCTGCGAAAAAACTCGGTTTCGAACTCTCGAAAGAACACTCGTATTCTTTTGCCGGCCAAGACCGCAAGATATTCGTGTTCGTTCGGAAAAAATAATACGAAACGGATTATCGTTTCGTCAAGACGGAGAGTTGCCCACCGGTGCCAACAATGGTACTATGGTTGGGCAACTTCTGTTTCCCATGCTGAAAGCAGCCGAACCGATGAATCAAAAATACAAAAAAATCCTCGCCCTCGCCCTCGCCGCCGTCGCCGTCTTCACGGAAACGGTGGTTCCGGCGTCCGCGCTCGAAGCGGATTCCATGAGTTTCGTAGGCATCCATAAGAGCCGTACCGCGAAAATCCTCGACAACTTCAAGGACAAGCAGGAAGAACTCCTCTTCGACAACACCCCGTACATGATGGGCGAAGAATCCGGACTCTTCGACGCCCAGGCCCGCATCCAAGCCCTCGAAAAGGTTTCCGCGCGTCTCGAAAATACCAAGAACCAGTACCAGGAACGCAAGCAGGACCTCCAGGTTCAGAAGGTCACTCTCCGCAACACCCTCAAGCGTCTCGACGATTCCATCGACCAATCGATGGAAATGATCAAAGATACCGAAGTGAAGATCGTGAAGGGCAACCGTAACATCGCCGACCTCCAGACGAAGACCGAAGACCTCAAGACGAAGATCGAAGCCAACCGCAAGACCATCCTCGAATACCTCTCGTACGTGTATTCGAAGGGGGATTTGGTGTATGCCGACGACCAGGACGTCGACATCCTCAAGTCGATGATCCTCAACGACGGCGACTTCTCGGACATCCTCACCGACATCCATTACAAGTCGCTCCTCGAATCCGCCGGACAGAATTTCATCGAAATCCGCCGTGGACTCATCAAAGAATACTACCTCGCCACCGAAGACCTCAAAAAGGAAAAGGTCGAAAACCTCCGCTACAAGTCGGCTCTCCGCGACCGCCGCGCCGAACTCGAATCCCAACACTCGTACAAGGAGAAACTCCTCCGCATCACCCAAGGGCAGGAAGCGCTTTTCAACCGCTACCTGATGGAGAAATCCGCCCGCCAGAAAGAAATCGAAAGCCATATCGAAGACATCCAAGACGGCGCCGAAACCCTTTTCTCGGACTTCGCCAAGCGCTACGGCTGCGTAGCCGGGAAGGCCGTCGCCGATACTGCCTCGCTCTCCGGTTCCGAAGACGTGAAACTCCTCGATTCCGGAAAGTGCCGCGAAGTCCGTTCGTTTTTCGAAGCGGAAAAGAGCCTCAAGGATTCCACGTTCTTGGACGAAACCGGCGAATCCAACCCGTTCCAGTGGCCGGTCGAACCGCGCTACGTCTCGGCATACTACCATGACCAGGAATACTACGACTCCGTAGGAAGCGACCACGAAGCCATCGACGTTCCCACTCCGCAGGGCACCGACGTCGTGGCTCCGGCCGACGGGTACGTGTACTTCGTCAATCCTCCGGTAGAAGGCGGATACGGATACGTCGCCCTCAAGCACACCAACGGATTCCTTACGGTGTACGGACACGTGAGCGAAGTCATGGCCGAACGCTTCCAGTTCGTGAAGGCCGGCGAAGTCTTCGCCAAGTCCGGCGGCGCTCCGGGGACTCCGGGCGCATGAGCGATGACCAGCGGTCCGCACCTCCACTTCGAAGTGCACCGCAGCCGGGAGACCATGGATCCCCTCCGCTTCCTCGACGTCACGCACCTTCGCTACGAAACCCTCGATTCCAAATATTCGTACAAGTACGTTCAAGACCTCAAAGCCCGCTACGGACACCGTGCGAACCTCTCCAATTTCGAAACCTTCCGCATACTCGGAAACGACGAAACCGAACGTCAGAAGTACCTTCTCGACAACTACGCCGTTGGCGGATTCAAGGATTGGGACATTTGGACGGAAGAAGGAGTGGAAGGGAAAATCGACCCGAGCTTCCTCATGTGCGTCGGCCTTGCCGAAACCGGACTTGGTAAGAATCTCAAAACGCCGTACAATGTCGGCAACGTCGGCAATACCGACTCCGGCGGAACCTACGATTTCCCCTGAGCCCGCGACGGAATCTACTGGATGGTCAAAACCCTCAACAACCGGTACCTCGGTTCGCACCAGGGCGTTGACGAACTCTCCCGCTGGGGCAATAAGGGCGGAGCGATCTACGCTTCCTCTTCGAGCCATTGGCACACCAACGTCATCCGCTGTCTTTCCGCGCTCAAGGGCCGGTTCATCGAGGACGACTACAAGTTCCGCCTCTCTCCGGAAGAAGCCGACGAGGCGGCCATAGCGACCGTCGTAAGTACCGATAAGAAGACCGTCACCAAATAGTCGCATGTCCCACGAAACCCGCAATACGCTCGCGAAATTCCTCGTTGTCGCCTGGATCGGCGCGCTCGTTTGGATGGCTTGGCAGATAGCCAAGACCTCGGTCGGTTTCGACCCCAACGCCTATTTCGGGCTTCCGAACGACCAGCGCCTTCCGGCTGACGTCATCAAGGAAATCAAGGTGCTCATCCTCATGCTTTCCGTGAGCATCATCGGCGGCGTTTCGTTCATCATCAAGGATTTTTACCGCGCCGTGAAGTACGCCAACATCTACGACCGCGCGTATTCCGACTTCAAGGCCGGCGACATCACCCGTGACGGGTTCCAGCGTCTCGCGACCGTGGAAATCTATTCCGGACGTTTCAATTACACTTGGGTCTACTGGTTCATGATCCAGCCGCTCCTGTCGAGCGCGCTCGGCATCATCGCGTTCTTCATCGCCCGCAGCGGGCTCGGCGTCCTCCAAGGCGCGAGCGTAGATGCGGAAATCACTATCCGCAGCCTCTATCTCTACGCCGTCTTCACCTTCTTGGCAGGCTTTTCGAGCCATAAGTTCATCGCGTGGCTCGATCGCCTAGCCGACAAGATATTCTCGTCCACTTTGCCGGAAGAGAAAGCGGAAAAGAAGATGCAGGTCGAAAACGCCGCCGCGACCGACCTCACCCGTCTCCGGAGCGAAATCGCCCCGGTTCCCGAACTCGCGGGCGTCGCCTCGTCGGACGGAGGGGAGGACCTTGACGGTCTTGATTCCCGGGACGCATCGAACGCCATGGGCTCTTCCAATGAAGTTGCGGAAGGGAAGGGAAAGAAAAAGGAGGTTTCGCAACCGAAACCGATGAAGCAGATACGGTAAGCGTATTCCTCATCTTGCGATATGTACCCACTCAAAACCAAAGTTACGTACGATCCCGACAATCTCGCGTCGATGTGGACCACCTACACCACGGTCTACCTCGGCAACTACGTTTCCGGCGACTTCGACGAAGGCGCGGGAAGCCATTGCGGCGTGGACATCGTCCCGATGGTGAAGAACGACGCCGTGTTCGCGGTATTGGACGGCGTAGTCGAAAAGGCCGAATTCAAGGCCGCCGACGGCAACTACGTACTCGTCCGCCATGACGGAGTCCGCGATCCGGACGACTTCTCCAAAACGACCACTCTCTACAGCGTCTACCTCCATCTCGATTCCCTCGCGGTTTCCGCGGGAACTTCGGTCAAAGAAGGCGACGTTCTTGGAAAAAGCGGAAATACCGGAAACTCTACCGGCGAACACCTCCACTTCCAGATCGACCGCGCTAACGCCCCGTTCCACCCGTACTGGCCGTTCAGCATGGGTGATGCCAGCGCCGCCGGACTCGGTTTCTTGGAAGCCGTAAACCGCGGTCTCGGAATCGACAACGCCCGCAAGTTCACCGTCAACCCGCTCGTCTACCTCGACAAGGTCGCGCTTTCGCCCAAGGTCGCTCCGGTCGCGAAACCCGTCGAGAAACCCGTGACGCCGGTCGCCCCCGTAAGACCCCCGGTTACTCCGGCCGCTCCGTTCTCCGACGTTCCCGCAACGCACCCGTACGCCGCCGCCATTTCGTTCATCAAGGCCCGCGGCATCGCTACCGGCTCGAACGGAGTTTTCCGCCCCGACGCCCCGGTCACCCGAGCCGAAATCCTCAAGATGTCGTTCATCGCCTCCGGCAAGACCCTTTCGTCCGACGCTTCGAGCAAGTTCTCGGACGTCGCCGCCGGTTCCTGGGCGTTGTCGTACGTGAATACCGCCCGCGAACTCGGCGCGGTGTCGGGATATCCTGACGGAACCTTCCGCCCCGACGCCCCCGTCACCCGCGCGGAAGCGCTCAAGATCGCGCTTGGAATCCTTTCGGTAACTCCGGACGGAGTGTCCTTCGGCGCGTTCTCGGACGTCGACAATTCCGCATGGTTCGCCCCGTACGCCGCATGGGCGAAAGCCGAAGGCGTGTATTCGGGCTCCGTCTTCAAGTCGGACGCCAAGGCTTCCCGCGCGGAAGTCGCCGGCATCATCGCCGCAGCGCTCCAGGCGTAATCCCGCTATCAAAAACCCCCGGATGGAAATCCGGGGGTTTGTTTTGTGGTAGGAATATCGAAAGGCGTCGGATTTCTGGGTAGCGTGATTTATTTTCGATAGGGGTAACGAGTTCCCAAGACGGGAACCGCAGCGACTTTAGGACCCTAGGAGCAAGGTCCCGTCTTGGAAACGAGCGGTCCCTACCGGTTCTTCGGAATCACGATCCGGAACTCCGAACCCTTTCCGACTTCGCTCTCGATTTCCACCTTTCCGCCGCATCCTTCCGCGATGACTTTGACGATTGGCAGCCCCAATCCGGAGCCTTCGTTCGCGCGGGTGAGGGGATTTTCGAGCTGGACGAACTTTTCGAAAATGGTTTCGAAGTCTTCGTGTCGGATTCCGGTGCCGGTGTCACGGACGTAGGCCGAACAGGTTCCGTCACCGTTATCGCGGATGCCGCAGCGGACGTAACCGCCGGTTACGGTGAACTTTACGGCGTTCGATACGAGATTGTGTACCGCGCGGCGGATCTTGTCACGGTCGGCATTGGCGAGGAATCCTTCCGCTCCGGTTTCGTTGCAGATGGAGATGCCCTTCTTTTCGGCTATGGGCGCGAAATTTCCCACTACTTCCGAAATGACTGCGGAAAGGTCGAAGGTCGCGTTCTTGAAGGTTTCGGCACCCGATTCTATGCGGGAGAGCTCGAGCATGTCGTTGACGAGCTCAGTCATATGCGCCGCCTGTTTGGAAATTTCCGAGGCGCACTTGTGAGCGGTCTGCGGGTCGCCGTTCGCGAACGCGTCTTCCATCATCGAGGCGTATCCGCGGACGATAGTGAGCGGAGTTCGGAGTTCGTGGCTCGCGATACTGATGAATTCGCTTTTTTTCCGATCGAGTTCCGCGCGGAATTCGAGAGTTTCACGAAGCTTCTGGTTGGCGATTTCGAGGTCGGTGACGTCGGTACGGAGGGAAACGTATTCCTGGATGTCCCCATTGCCGTCGACCACGGGGACGACCACGGTTTTCACCCAGTAATCGCCGCCGTTCTTCTTTTGGTTACGGATGAGCCCCTTCCAAATTTTCTTGGCCTTGATGGTGTTCCAGAGATCGGCGAAGGTGTCCGCGGGGGTCTCCGGGTGGCGGACGATCTTATGCGGAGCCCCATGGAGTTCTTTCTCGTCGAAGCCCGAAACGTTGCAGAACTGCTCGTTGGCATAGGTGATGTTCCCTTCGGGATCGGTGACCGAAATGAGGTTGAGCGTATCGAGAACTCCGCGGAGCACGGCGAACATGTTTTCGTCCACGTCTTCGCTTACGCGGCCGTTGGCGCGCATCCAATCGGCAAAGGATATCTGCTGGTTTTCGGGGATTTTCGGGAGTTCTTTTTCGGACATGGGCGGTATCGGTTGGTTTTTAACAGTATGCCCTTCCTTGATTTTCCGCGCAATATTTCGTCTCGCTTTTTATTGCCTTTCCGTCCCCGAAATACCTACGCCCGCCTTCGTATCCGGTACGGACGACGAAAAAACCCTCCGGAAATCGGAGGGTTTTCATAACGGGGAAGGGGTTAGCCCTGGAATCCCGGCGGAAGGTCGAGTCCCATGGAACCCATGATGCCCTTCATCTTGTCAGCGGCGATTTCCTGGGACTTCTTGAGGCCCTTGTTGGCCGCGTCCTGAATCGCTTTTTCGAGTTTGGCCTTATCTTTGAGGATGGATTCGTCTTCGATGACTACGGCCACGCACTTCATCTGTCCGTCGAAAGTGAGGACGACGCCGTCCACTTCGGCTTCGATGTGGGTATTGGAGAGTTCGTTCTGGATCTTCTGGGCTTCCTGCTGGAGCTTGAGGAGTTCTTTTGCTTTGGAGTAATCCATTTGGGGGGTTCGGTTACGGATTTTCGACCTTTTTTAGGCCGGGGCATTATAGGGGAGGGCGCATTTTTTGCAAACCTTCGGAGAACATGGTACGATACTTCTCGAATATCCGTAAAACAAAAACCCATGGGATTCTTCGACTCCGTCCTTCCGGGCGATAAGGCCGCCTCCGCAGGCGGACAGGCTTCCACCGCTTCGGCAGTCGTCGCCGAAGTCACCGCTCCGGCTCCGGCGGCGACCAACGATTCCGATTTTCTCATCATCGACGAATCGGTAACCGTCGCCAACGTTCCGGACACCGTCGCCGAACCGGTCGCTCAGGTCACCTTCTCGG
>JBAQKV010000076.1:0-1507 GCA_049301335.1 Patescibacteria group bacterium | reverse complement strand
AGCCAGACGCAGGCGCAGACGGCGGCGAACCCTACGGCCGCGGCTTTGAAATTGATCTTTCCGGTAACTTCCGGGGCGTCGAAGATGGTGGGCGGACGTTCGGGTTCTTGGGGTGCGGGCGCGGGAGTCACGTCGAAGATGGTAGCGAACGATTCGATCTTTTCGGGTGCGGTATCGAACGGGTTGATATAGGTTGCCGAAACGGTTTTTTCAACATCTATCAAGAGTGACCCCAACGCGGATTTCGAGTCGAGCACGGTCCGTTTTACGGCTGCTTCGGTCTTGGCGTATTCCGGCAGGTATTTGCCGAGCCAGAACGTGCTGAAGCACTGCGAAAGCGTACCGTTTGCGGCGCATTCGCGGATGAAGGTTTCCAAAGGATAGGCCTGGTCCATTTTGACGAGGCCGGAAAAGTCGATGGCCGCGAGTCGGCGGGATTCGCAGAAATCGCGCGCTTCCTTGGAGAACCAGACGGAAGTGACGCAGATGAGGTGGACGGCGTGTCCGGCTTCTTTACGGACGTGCGAAACCAAATCGAAAAATTCTTCGACTTCGGGCTTCTCGACGAACCGGCGGCCGTCTTCGGCGGTGGCTCCGCCGCCGTGGCGCGAGAGTACGAGGATAGTGGCCTTTTCGCCGTTCTTCCAGTATTTGCCCGCGGCGTCGACCGGGGCGGAAGCGAATTCTGAGCGAACGTCGACCTCGATTCCTTCTACGGATTGGTAGAAACTCGCCACGTAACGTTCGAAACCGTGGGCCGTGAGACAACGGCGAAACATCTCCGCCTTGCGGATTTTCGCCTTGTCGTGCTCGAGCGAGGCCTCGAGCTTGTCGTCGCGGAGAAGGGCCATGGTTGCCGTCCCGGAAAATTCCGGATTACGGGCAGTTTACCCTATGTTGGGAGAGTGGGCAAAGAATGCGTTTGGGCCGTAATTTTAAACTGTTGCAAAAAATGCAACAGTTACGAAAGGTTTACGAGTTCGGATTCCGGAATCGTTGCCGCTTTTTTCGCCCCCTCTATCAATTCGCGTTCGAATTTCCACTGTTCGACGGCCGCGGCGAGATCTTCCATATCGCTGAAATGTGTGCGCGAAAGCCCGATGGGCGAATCGATGGTTATGGTGGTCATGAACGCGGAGGATTACTTAGCGGAGTGTTTTGGCGAGTATACGACAACTGGCCGGAAATCAAAAGTGCCCATTCCGGGACATTCGAACGGTATCCGTTTGTGGACTGAAAAGCATGGAAAAACCTCGGAAATAATCCGAGGTTTGACCTTCATATTGGATGGGGGCAAAGAATGCTAGTTCCTCGAAAGCAACAGAATGACCAGCCCCGTCATGCGTTCTTTTTCTTTCGGATCGCTCTCCGCGATGAGAAGCGTAAGGGCGGTGAGCGCCTCTGGGGAGATTCTTGAAACGTCGAGTTTTCCGGCGCGGTGGAGGAACCAGACGAACGCATACGCTCAAGATCGCTTGTTCCCGTCGTTGAAAACGTGGTTCTTGAC
>JBAQKV010000075.1:0-8240 GCA_049301335.1 Patescibacteria group bacterium | reverse complement strand
CCATGAGCGCGCCGGAGAGCGGCGCGAGACCGGCGAGTCCCTTGAGGACGAGCCAAGACGGCGACTGGGTCGGATCCGCCTTAATGGATTCGGCGATGCCCACTCCGCTGATGACGATAGCGATGTTCGAGAAGAACGCGCGGACGAGTTCCGGGGATTCTTTCGCGACGCCGGAAACGGCCTTGGCGAACGAGTCCGCATCCTTGGCATTGAGGGCGAAAGCGGCTTTCTGGCCGATGGTCGGATATGCCGAGAACCTCTTGATCATGCCGAAGTTCTTGAAGAGCGCGAAGATCGAGTTCTTCTCTTTGACGCTCTCCGCAAGGGCCGCGTTGACGAGCTGTTTCTGACGGAACACGTCGTCGATGTACGTCTTCGGGTCGGCGAAGTAGCCGTGGAACGCCTTGTCGGTTCCGCCCTTGATGCGGTCCCAGGTGCCGAGCTCGCCCGCCCAAACGCCGAGTTTGGTTTCGGTGTGGTTGTTCATGATGACCCCTTGGATGGCGCCGCGCGTTTCCTGCGTCATAGCGACCGACGGGTTCGAAATCTTCGCGCGGAAATCGGCCACGACTTCGGCGTTGACGAGTTTCGGGTCGATCGCGGCAAGCTTCTCGAAGTGGGCGAAGAATTCGGTTCCGGTTTTCGCGCTTCGGGCGGCCTCGACCGCATACATCTTGGTAATCGATTCCGTGAGCATCTTGCGGAGGATTTCCGCCTGCGGGGTCTGGTTCTTGAGCCCGAGGATGGAATATACTTCCATTACGGATTTGGACGCCTGTTCGTATTTGCCCATGACGAGCTTGATGTCGGCGATTCCGGTACCCACCATGACGCCTTCGTGCCAGGTCGGATACATGAGGACGCCCGACGTGAGAAGCCCGCCGGCGACTCAGGCGAGATAGGCCGCGGGGGCGAACTTATGCTCGAGCATGTGGGCGAACGCGAGTTTTTCGTTGGGCGCCATGTTGCCGAATTCCTTTCCGAATTCTTCGATGGAGAGGCGACTGAAAATCTGGTCGAGCCCGTTGAACGAAATGAGCTCCTTTCCGAGGGAGAATCCCACTTCCACGGCGCGCTCCGCGCCTTCGGCCATGCGCACGGTGATGGCGGAAATCGGAAGGATTCCGGCGCGAAAAAGGTCCATGACGAACGCCATTCCGGTGGCTCCGGCAAGAAGCGGGTAGTCGAACGCGTTGTCCTTTCCGCCTTCTTTGAGGTTCTTAGCGGCCTTTTCGTAGGATGCGGACATTTCCTTACCGTACTTCGCCCAGATTTCATTGAATTTCGAGACCTTTTTCTCATCGGAAAAATCGATGCCGTATTCGCGGGAAAGCTTCTTCATGAAATCGAGCTTTCGGTCTTCGATGGCCTTCTCCGCCGCCTTCTTGGCCGTTTCGGCGGCTTCCGGATTCGCGATCGCGTCCTTCGCGGTTTCGACGACCGATCCCGCCTTGTCCTTAGCGTCCTTGGCCTTTCCGAAAAGCGCGGTGGCGAGGTCGCCCGAAAAAAGCGAAATAAGTCCGCGGAAGAACGATTTAATCCATTCGATGAAACCGGAAACCCCGTTCTCGATGGCTACCGCCACTCCAGTGGTTTTCGCCTTTTCCAAACCGGCCGCCCCGGCGGTTTTCGCCTGTTTCGCGGCGTCTTCGATAGCGGCCTTCGCGGCCTGGGTATCGCCCTTTGCCCACTTGTCCTTCGCTTCGGCGAGATTCCCCCCGATTTCGTTGATGGCCTGTTTGGCGGGTTTGACGGCCTCTCCCGCCTTCGCCACGGCGTCCCGGACGTCGAGCTTTTCGGCGACGGAAGCGTCGCCCAAGGTCGTAGCGATGGTTCGGCGGTCGGTTTCGGAGAGCGAAGCGCGGAGTTGGTCGAGACCCTTCGCCGAAACTTCGGTCGTACCGGTCTGAAGCTGCTTGATGCGTTCGATAACCTTGGAAACCCCTTCCCTGTCGGCGATTTTTTCCGTTTTGGCGACATGGTTTTCGAGACGCGACAACACCGAATCGACGTCGGGGAACGTCTCCTTGGCTTTTTCGACGACCGTTTGGGCGAGGATTTCGGATTCTTTGGACATGGGAATGCTGTTACTTTCCCCACGATTTTACCCTATTCGGCGTACGCGCGCAAAAAAAGAGGGTCCTTTTCGGACCCTCTGATTCGGGTTTTTCAGAATTATTCCGCGTCTTCCGGAAGCTCGACCGGAGCGGAAACCGGACCGAATGCCCAGTTCGCGAATTTCGTACCGAAATTGGTCGACCAATTGTCGTCGGCGAATTTCTCGGCGGCGGATTCGTACGCGATTTCGCGAGCCCAACCGACGGTACGGATGAACGCGACGGTCGCGATGATGTCCACGACTTCCGCGGTAGCTCCGTGAACGGTGAAAAGATTTTCCGCCCAAGCGCCGAAGCCGCCCGGAGTGTCGTTGATCTTATGTACTTCGTTGACGGCGATGGTACCGCCGACGAGAACCTTGGACATGAGCCCGCCGCCGTGATCGCCGTGTCCACCGTGGGTGAACGGCCACATCGGCCCCTTACCTGCGGACAAAGCCGAATTGACAGTGCCGCCATGGGCGTTTCCGAGTACCACGTCCTTCGCAAATTTCATCACTCCGCCCGGAGCCGCCTTCGCGTTCTCGACGAACGCGTGGGAAAGGTCGTGGAAACGCTTGGATACGGCATCTTGCAAACCTACGGGCTTCAGCCACGAGAGATCGGTTTTTTCGCCGACGTTCTTAAAGAAATCCACCATCTTCTTTCCCGCACGGGCGGCGCGGGGAGATTCCGGACGGGCCGCGGTTTCGGCTGCGGCCGCTGCCGGAGTGGATCCGGAAAGGGACGTCGCGCGGGTCTCGAGCGCGGAAAGCTCGTTCTGGAGTTCCGAAAGGCGCGCGCGGTGTGCGTCGTTTACTTGCGGATGCGCGACGGCACCCGGTTCGTTCAAGGCGATGAGGCCTTCGACGTCGCGGATTTCGCGTTTTTTGGCGGCGATGTCCTTGCGGATTTGGGCGAGCTCCGCGGCCTTCGCGGCACGCTCCGGAGTTCCGCGGCCTTCGGCGCGGGCGGAACGTGACGGCACGCTTTCCGTCGGGACTGCCGTGGGAACGGCTGCGGCAGGGGCCGCAGGAGCGGTGGGAAGCGCTTCGGAAGCGCTGACGCCGCCGTCAGCACGGGGTTTGAGAACCACTTCCTTCGCCTTTCCGAGACCTCGGAGAAGGAGTGCCATGATGATGCCTTCGATGAACTGGTCGCGGGTCCATTCGCCGTCTCCGAAGTAGACGTCGACCGCGCCGCTGGCGCCACCGATGGCGAGGCCTTCGAGCGTGATGCGTCCGAAGCCCTTCACCATGAATTTGGATATGTCGTCCCCTTCCTTTGCGGCAAGTCCGGGAACCTTCGCGGAAAGCTTGGTAAGCCCCTTGAGCGCTCCTACGAAAAGGATGGATTTGAGGATTTCCTTCTTGTCGCCGGCGCCTTCGAACCAATCGCGGCCGTCGATCTTGTTACGGACGGCGTTGGTTCCTTCATAGAAGAGGGCGCCTTCGAGAGCGGTTCCGGCAATCCAACGGCTGCCGGTCGCGATCTTTCCGGTGGAATTCGCCATGCGGGCGATCATCGCGGAACGTTCTGCGAGACGGAGTCCGCGCGAACCGTACACCGCGGCGTTCACCGCCCACGCGCCGGCTCCGGCAGTAAGCGCGCCGACGCCCATGGCGAAGAGCTCCGTAGCGACGAGGATGCCGACTTCTTTTCCGATATCGTAGGTACGATCGGACCAATCGAGCGCGCCGATGCCTTCGATATCCTTATAAAGGGCGTATTCGGTGCTGGTTCCGGGTCCCTTTTTCGAAATGCTCGTGGTAAGGATTTCGCGGACGGCCGAAGCGGAAAGGAATTTTTCGAGAACGCGGTCTTCGAGTGCGGATTTCTCCTTGGCGAAGTCCTTGGAATTCCCCTTTTTTTCGAGCGCTACGCGGACTTCTTCCGCGATGGCGGCGTCCTTTTTCCTGAGATGGGCTTTGGCGTCGGAATACGATTCCGAGAGGCGTTTGAAGAGCGCGAGGTACGCCTTCTGATCGGCACCGAAACCGGCGTTGGTCTTCACCCGTTCGAATGCGGCTCAGGATTTCTTGAATTCTGCGGCGGCCTTCTCGGGAGATTCCGGATATTGTTTGACGAGCGAGGTAATCTTCGCCATTTCTTCCGGACCGATGTCGTGCGCGTCCATGGCACGATCCGCGATGGCGGCGGAAACCATGTCGTACTGTCCGAGTTCGTTGCGAACGAACGAGAAGAGTCGGGCCTTGCGGTCGGCATCGTTTCCGGCAGCGAAAACTTCCTTGATTTTGTTAGAGTTCGCCTTGTCGGTCGTGAAAGCGGCGACGTAGTGGTTGAGAATCTTTTCAAGCCCGGCGACGTTGGTCGGATCGGATTTTTCAAGCACGCCCTGGATTTCGGTGGCGCGGGCGGCGAAGTTGGCTTCCGGAAATTTCGCCTGGTAAGCCGAAAGGAGGAAGAAGAGATCGGCGAATTTCGAACCGACCGCCTCCATTTTTTCAAGGGATGCGAGGAGTTCGGGCGGGAAAGCCGCGACGGAAAGGAGTTCGGCGTTGCCGTCCTTGCCTACGATATGGAACTGGCGCCCCTTCGAATAGGCGAATTCGCGGCGGACTTTTCCGGAATCCTTGGCATCGAGAGCCTGCTGGGGCTTCGAAGCCGAAGCAGCGGACGACGCTGCCGCCGGAGCGGCAGGCACGGTTGCCGTCGCAGGGGCGGCGTTTCCCGGAGTCGCGGAAGAAGCGGTTCCCGCAGGAACCGGCTGCGCGTCAACGGATTCCTTGACGAAAGCCACGGCCTTCTCGAGATTCTCCATAGTAATCGGACCGAAAAGTCCGTCCGGCTTGCCGTCGTTGCGGCCCTTGGTGAACTTGGCGTCTTTGAGGACGGCGAGAATCGCCTCCTGGAGCTTGGTGACGGTCGCGACGTCAGGATTCTTAAGCACGGCATCGAGCGCTGCCGAAATGGCGCGGAGTTCCGCGAGGTTTTTCACCTCCTTGGAACCTTCCTCAGTCGCGAGCGGAGCGAGTTTGGCGATGACCTTGTCGATACGGTCTTTGAATTCCTTGAGGTGCGATTCGTTGAACTGGCGCGGAAAATCCCCAGAAAGCTCGACGGACGCCTGGGCGACCCCTGTTTCGGAAGGCTTGGCTTCGTTCGGCTTGGCATCCGCCTGGGCGGCCGTTCCGCCTTCCGCAACGATGACGGTCTGTGCCTTCGGAGACGATCCGCCGACCTTTCCCCATCCGGTGTCGACCCGGTATCCGTAACGACCCTCCCCGCCGTCGAAATTCTTCACGCCGTTCGGCGAAGTCTTGCCGGTTCCCGGTTTCATCTGCGCGCGGGCTTCGGCACCCTGGGCCTGGATGGCGGCGCGTTCCGTCTTCATCTTCTTCTGGTAGGCGTCGAAAAGTTCCTCCCACCTCTTGCAGAGGTCGAGGATTTCTTTGGAATCCGGATAATCCTTGCGCTGGAGCGCGATCCATTCGCGGGCCTTTCCGATGGATTCTTCGGAAGGACGGCGGATGGCCTCGTTGGAAGGGGCTTCGCCCGGCATCGCCTGGCGGCGGTCGTAGTAGGCGTCCTGCAACTGGGACTCCTTAAGCGCGCGCTCGAAATATTCGATCTGGGATTGGACCGTCGACTTGTTGGCAGAAGAGAGGAATTCGAACATAAGGGGGAAATAACGATTTCCCCCCAACTTTACCCTATTTTTTCGGTACGCGCAAAAAACGCCCTACGCCTTCGGCTTAACCGGATTCGATGCCTTCTTTTCGTTCTCACGCTTGATACGGCGTTCCATCTTGGCGACGTAGTTGAACACCGAGGAACGGAAGGCGTCCTTCGAAAATTCTTCGGCCGTGGGAAACGGGGTCCACGGCAATCCCGCTTCGGAGAGGAGTTTACGGAAACGCGCGTCGCGGAAGAATTTGAAGGCTTCGGCATTGAAGTTCTTGGAAACCGCCATGGAAGTGCGGTATTCCTCGAGCGCGGCGACCATTTCGCGGCGCTTGGCGACCTTCGCGGGGGATACTTCGCCGGTTTTGAGCTGGAGGAACCTCTCGTCGATCGCGAGCGCGTATTTGGCCGACGCGAGATATTCGTCGAAGTGCGCGAAGAAGAGCGGGCGGTCGTAATAGATCTGGTGCTTCACTTCCTGGTAGATCTTCTTGATCGGGTTGCTCGGCTTGGCGTAGACGTCCTTGGGCGAGATGGGAAACGAAAGCGCGTCGCCCATGATGCGGATGATGGAGTTTTGCAAGAGCGCGAGAAGGACCTTGTCTTCCGAAAGGTTGTTGACGAGCCCCACGGTGCGTTCGTATTTCGAACGTTCCTCGTCGGAATCGGCGAGGTATTCGAACGGAACCCCCATTTCGGAAAGCCAGAACGCCGTCTTGCGGTAGTGGAGCGCGACCTTCGAATCGAGGAGCGCGGCGGAGAACGTCTTGCCGACGAGGTTGGACGCGTCGCCGGAGTCGATGCGCATGAGCCCGACCGCTCCTTTGACGAACCGCTTCATGTCCTTGGGCGAGATTTCGTCCTGGGCGATGATCGCGCGGAGGCGGTCCATCTCTTTGGCGTCGTTCACGAAGGATTCGTACGCGGTACCGCCCAGCCGCTTGGCGGCGATCTTCGAAATATCCTCGGTGAAGACGGCATTGGCGGCATCGCGGAGGTTCTTCAGGTTCGGCCATTCCACCGGGACTTCTTTTCCGGCTTCGACGCGGTAGACCTTGCCGCCCTTCACGACGGTTTCGTAGTCGGTGAGTTCGATGAGGCGGATCTGGAAGTCGCCCTTCGATTTTCCACCGAGGCGCTTGAGGACGGTACGGAAACCGGTCCCACCTTCCACGGCGTACGTCTCGGTCGCGAGGATGTTCTTGGCGAGCGAGGCGTTGTGGCGGTTCTTAATGACGGCGTCGATGACGTCGGAGTCGACGGCCTTCAGTTCCGGGACGGAAAGCGCGGTCGCATCCGAAATTTCAGCGGCGATGTCGGCCAAGTCTTCGTAACGGATGTAGAAGTTGCGGTTCGGGCGGATGTCACGGAAGAAATCCGAACTTTCGGAGGCTTTGGAGTCGTTGAGCGAGCGTTCGAAGAAGCGCTTCATGAACAGCTCGTACTGGAAGTCGTTGAAACTCAGCACTTCGCGGAGCGCCGGCAGTTCGACCATCCGGGATTCCGACGCCTGGATGCGGTCGGTGATTTCGCGGAAAAGCTTGCGCTTGGTGTCGATGCCCGCCCCGTCGATGGTGCTGACGCGGAGGTACGGGATGGCGACGGTACGTTCGAACTCGAGGTCGGCGATGCGGCGGTCGGCGAGGTACTTCTTCCAAACGGCCGGGACCGTGCGGACGTCGTAGTACGGAATGATGCGGTTTTCGTTGACCGCGCCCGGGTTGAATTCGCTCTCCGTCTGCATGAACCCGTCCATCTTGAGCCCGCGCAACTGCCACTTGTAGTGTTCGTTGATCTTCTGGACGCGCTTCGGGTCGGAGGCGGAAATGCCTTCGTAGCGGGCGATGCGGTTCTTCAAGACCGATACGAGGGTGTCGCCGTGGCGCAGCGAGTAGAGGTATTTCTGGGAAAGGTCGGATTCCGGCCCGTCGAAGTCAGTGCGCTCGGGAAGAGTGTCTTCCTTGGGCGTGAGCACTTCGGTGGGGAGGTAGATCGTCGCGGCGAACTCGTAGAAAAAGCGGGTGCGCGCGTTCATGCGCTTGGCACGGGCTTCGTCCTCGTGCGTCGCTTGGATTTCGCCGTCGAGCATCATCGGCCCGGTGAGACGGACGGTATCGGCCGGAGTGACGACGGTGAGGGGCTTCCCCGCTTTGAACGCGACGAGTTCGGCCTTCATGTCGAGTTTCTTGCCGTTCACTTCGACCTCGACCATTTCGGGATACCGCGCAAAGCCGGCGAAGACGGTGTTGCGGAAATTCGGACCGAAAGAACTGCGGAAGTCGGCGCGGCTCGCGACGAAGTCGATCATCATGTCGACCGCCGAACGCGAAACGGTATTGGGCGCCTCAAGAGTGGCGCGGATGGTGGCGAGTTTCGATTTGAGGGTGGCGAGCTCTCCGGAGGTCTTGGCATACGAAGACGCGGCTTCGACGACCATCGGGTTCCCTGACGCGGTCGGACCGTAGTCGGCGAGCTTGAGGACGGTTCCGGCTTCGAGGG
>JBAQKV010000074.1:0-6781 GCA_049301335.1 Patescibacteria group bacterium | reverse complement strand
CATGGCCGTTTACGTAGGATCCCCGTTGGCGTCCATGTCCAACAGGCGCTTGATGAGCTGCCTGCGAATCTTGGCGTTCGAGAGGATGCGGTCTACGGAGGCGTCGCTCAACGGCATTTCGCCGGATTTCGAAGGAGTTTCCGGTTTCGCCACGGCGTCCCTAGGCATGGGCTTCGCCACGTTCACGCTTATGTCGCCGATGACTTCCGCGACCCTTTCCTGAACCGGCGGTACGACGAACGCCCGAGGGACGTTGGGGAGGTCGATGCGCCGGGTTTCCGCGGTTTCGGTAGCGTCGCGCATGATTTCCTCGGGAGTCTTCATGACGTAATCGCCGCGGGGAAGGTCGCGGAGTTCGTGGAACGAAGTGTTGCCCAGAAGGACTTGGCGGACGCCCTCTTCGAAGATCATGTTCATGAAGTGCTTCTCGCGGATGAATTCGATGACCTCGCGGTACGGCTTGCCCTCGCGGATCATGTCGCGGACCATCGAGGTGAGCGTGAGTTGCTCGACGATGACCTGGAGCGAGCGATAGCCTTCGCCGTCGCACTTCTTGCATCCGCAGGGCGATTTGATTTTGTATTTCGACCAATCGCGTTCGAGCTCGTCGACGACGTGGTCGTCGATATCCATGCCACGGAAATATTCGCGCCCCGGGAATATCGGCATGTCCTCGGCGCAATCGCAAAGCCGGCGGATGAGGCGCTGGTTCAACACCGTGACGACGGTGGACGAAATGAGCCATTCCGCGACGCCCAATTGGATGAGGCGCACGATGGAACCGAGGGCGTCTTCGGTATGCAGGGTAGAAAGCACCAGATGTCCGGTAAGCGCCGCCTGGGTGGCGATTTGGGCGGTCTCCGTGTCTCGGATTTCCCCTACGAGAATGACGTCCGGGTCTTGGCGGAGAACCGACCGGATGGCGACGGGATAGGTGAATCCGCGGGCTTCGTTGATGGCGGACTGGTTGACGAACTCTCCGGCACGGTATTCCACCGGGTCTTCGAGGGTGACGATGTTCGTCCCTTCCCCCGCGACGTGCTGGATGGCGCGGTGGAGCATGGTGGTTTTGCCCGATCCCGTAGGTCAGGTGACGAGGATGACCCCGTTCTTCTTATTCATCACGCTCACCAACTGGCGCTCGATGCGCGGGGGAAGGTTGGAATCGTAGAGGCTTTTCCGGCTCATGTCCTGCAGGAGCATGCGCAATACGAGCTTCTCGCCGTATATGGTCGGCATGGTGCTGACGCGGATATCCACGATATGTCCGCCGAGGGCGCGCATGAACGACCCGTCCTGCGGGAGATGGAGCTTGGTAATGTCGAGTTTGCTCGCGTGCTTGACGACGTTCAGAAATCCGCGGAGATTCTCGGTAACGAAACGGTCGACTTTGCGGAGTTTTCCGTTGATGCGCATTCGGACGGTCACTTCGCCGTCGCAGGGTTCGACGTGGATGTCCGACGCGCCGCGGAGAACCGCGAGGAACATGAGCTTGTTCAGGTACCGCACGTGTTTGCTGGCTTCCAAGGCGTCCATGCCGGTAGGGGCAGTGGCGATCTTACTTCAGAAAAGGTAGTCGTGCCCCTTTTTAATGGTGGCGGAATTGCAAACGTACGCGCTGACTTCGGCTCACGTTTCCTTCTCGATACGGTCGATAAAATCCTTGTTCAAAGGATCGGCCATGACGATGGAAAGGTGCGCCGTTTTGATTTCCCCGTCTTTCGAGGGCGTTTTCGCCTGCAGCGATTCGATATAGAAAATCGGCAAAGACTTGGTTTCGGTCCAAAGGCTTTTAGGCACTCGTTTCAATACGTCTTTCATTTCGGGGTCTACCGCCGAGAAATCGTCGCGGGAGATGTCGAGGTACTGAATTCAGAGTTGGCGCGAAACCGCCATGAGAATCGACTGTTCTTCGACGAGCCCGCATTCCACGAGAACCTCGCCGAGCGGTTTCCCTCAGGAAAGCTTCTGTGCGGCGAGACCCTGGTCGAGCTGCTCACGGGTGATCACTCTTTCGTTGAGAAGGACTTCTCAGATCTTCAGGCGACGTCCTACGTCCTTCATCGCCTTCGCGAAGACCTGTTCCGTTACCCATCCCTTGCCGGTGAGAATTTCGCCAAGTTGGGCGTTGCTGATGCGCTGTTCGTTCAACGCTTGCGAAAGTTGGTCGGGAGTGATGTATCATTCCTCTAAGAGAACTTCCCCGATGGGCTTGTCCCTATAGGCTACGAAATCTTCGGGAACGACGGGCGTTTCCGAAGATTTCCTTTTCCAAATGTGGGCGGGAGGAGCGTCCGAAGCATTCGCGGCGGGCGTCTCTCCGTCGGGTTTCAGGCTGTTGGTCATATTCGGATTATGCGGAAACGGGAGGAATTATCAAGCCTACTCGTACGTACCCCCCTGTGGAGACGGACAAAGTCATTTGCCCAAATCCGGATGCGCGCTAAAATCTGAAAAGTAACCAATCGGCGAAAAATGAAAACCGTACTGATCGCCGCGATGGCGGAAAAGAACCGGGTCATCGGGAAATCGGGAACCCTTCCGTGGCACCTTCCTGAAGATTTGGCGAATTTCAAGAAACTCACCTCGTGAAAGCCCGTGATAATGGGCCGGAAGACGTACGAATCGCTTCCGGAAAAATTCCGCCCGCTGCCGAACCGGAAGAACGTCGTAATCTCCTCTTCGGGATACTGCGGGGAAGGCTTCGTTTCGGCGACTTCGCCCGCCGACGCCGTAAGCAAAATGGAAGCGGAAGGCGAGGAAGAAATCTTCGTGATCGGCGGTTCGCAGATATATTCGGCGTTCCTCGAATCCGGAACCGCCGACGAAATCCGGCTGTCGCTGGTGCCTTGAGACTACGAATGAGACGCGGAATTCCCGGCGTTCGAAAACAAGTACCGGGAAATTTCCCGCACGCCTTTCGAAACCTTCATTTTCGTAAAATATGCGCGAATCTAAAGCGGACTGATCGCTCACCGAATACGTCTGACCTGCGGTACCGAAGCTTTTTTCAGAGACCGTTGCCGCCATAGAGCGCGCGGAAAGGAAACTCGGAAGGGGAGGGGATCTCCATACTGAAGACATCGCCGGAATCAGGGACGTTTACCATGAAGAATCCCTCGACGCCCAGTCACTGAAGTACTTGGTATGAACGAAGGTCTCGCTCTTCGTCGGCGAATATTCCGACAAGGCGGAAATGGCCGAGACGGTAATTTCCGACATTCGCAAATCCGTCAGCGAAACGTCCGGCAGGGTTATGGCAGTGCTTGCGGAAACTTCCTGGGCTTCGGTATTTTTCCAATCTTCGCTCTCGTATCTGGAATTATGCGAAAGCCGCAAGGGTCGCGCCGACGATCCGTGAATCGTGGACGAAGTACTGTTCGGCTTCATCGGGGAGGATTTCGAAAAAGCGCGTTCGGCCATGGAATCCGCGAACTACGCCGCGGGCGACACTATCGCCGACCTCCAAGGGGAAATCGCGTTCGTCGCGAATTCCGGCAACGATCCCGCAAGGCTCTCGAAACTCGCGATCGAACGTGCGTTTCTTGCCGGAAAACTCAGAATCGAAGCGGAACCGACGATGGAGGCCGTGAAATCGGATTTCGAGAAACTCCGGATAAGGGCGGCGAAACACGGATACGAGCTTTCGTTCGCTTGGGATTAAATATTCGTTGATTTTCAAAGTATTCCGCCGTACAATGGGTCGGAATACTTTTCATACTCGCAATATGCCAAATACGAAACGCCTCCCCATCGCCGATTCCGTCTCCTTCCGCGTCTCGAAAGCCCTCCGTAAGGCGGCATCGCGCAGGTTCTCCGCGTTCACGCTGGCGGAACTCGTCGTCGTGATCACGGTCCTCGCCGTCCTCGCGACCGTAGGTTTCCTCGCGCTTTCCGGCTATTCGCAGGACGCCAGGGAATCCGCCGCGAAGGCCAACGTCCGCTCCCTCTATTCCGCCATCGCTTCGGAATCCGCGCTGACGGGCAATTCCCCCCGTTACTACGTCGTCCACGATTCCTGAGCGTCGCTCTCCTGAGCTTTCGTATACGTCGACGGAACCCCGGTGGCGCTCACGTGAGGGAACTGGAACGATCAGGGGACCAATTATTCGGCCGGCGAACCGGATTACGTAAAACTCAAGATCAATCCGGAAAGGTTCCGCACGTCGTACCTTTCCGATCCGGCCTTCGCGTTTCCTTCCGCCGCAGCCGCCGCTCCCGGCAGGGCGTCCGTAGGCGCGGCCGATTTCGTTCTGAAATCGGGCAAACAGCGCATGACCTCGTATTTCCAAGTCGTAGGGGTTTCGCCCTCCACCTGAGCGGTGTCCGTCACCGGAAACTACCCGGCGTCCTCCTGATCCGCGGTCGGGCTCGTCCGTGACGCTTCGACCGGTTCGCCGACCTGAGCGTACGTGGACGGCGGAAAGGCCGGAACTTCCGCCGGCTGCGCTTCGGGAACGGTGAACGGGTACGCCGTTCCGGCGCTCGCCCACGGCGCCTCGACGACCGTAACCAAACCGGTGCTTTCCGGAACCGGCCTCGCCGTCGGAACGAAAACGGGGAACGCTTCCTGTTCGTTCTCCTCCGTCGCGGCTTCCGACGTCTCGGTCTCCTGCGTTTCCTGATGGGTCGAAGGCGCTTCGTTTTCCTGCGTTCAGGACGTTTGCGGCGGCACGGTCGCTGACGCGAACGCCCATTCGACGGCCACTTCGCAGTCCGTATCGGGCAACTGGGCGCGTTCCGCGACGGCCGGACTCTGCACCTGGGACTGCAATTCCGGCTTCGGCTGGGATTCCGCTACGTCGTCCTGCAAGGCGTCCGTAGCCTGAACGTGTTGAGCCGCGGCGAAATCCTACGCGTACCTCGACGCCTCGTTCTGAGCCGATCCGTTCTGCGGCCAGGGAACCGCTTCGCCGACCCCCGCTTTCCCGGCGACGGGCGCTTCGGCGACCTGGACGTGTGACGGGCTCTGGGGCGGGGCGGCCTCCGCGGCGTGTACGGCAAGCCGCGGTTCCTGCGCGGCGAACCCGTCTTTCCCGAACGTCTGAACGCTCACCGTCGGAAATCCGTCCGCCCCGGTTACGGCTTGGACGTATTCGGCAATCCCGGGGAACTGCACGTATTCTTGTGCGGCAGGATATTCCGGTACGTCGTGCCTTACGCAGTCCGTCGTGGGCAACGATGCCTCCGGCAGGACTTGGGCCGACGGTTCGTATGCGGCGAGTTGCAAGGAATATAGGAACGGGAACGGGAACGGGAACAAGACCTATTCCGGTGCGACGGGAGACGGCGTTTACTGGATCGACCCGGACGGGGCTTGAGCCATGGCGGGATTCAAGGTCCAATGCGACATGACGAGCGACGGGGGAGGATGGACGATCATCAGCGAATCCCTCGCGAACACCACTTCCGACCCTTCTTCGCCTTTCAACGCCACTTGGAGCGCGTTGAAAACCTCCGGCATCGGAACGATGACGAATCCGAACAGCAATTTCCATATTTCGATGGACCGGTATTTGGCGATGGCGAATTCGTCGAATCAGGTCGAATACGCATGGTGGGGGAAGGGCGGAAAGCCCGCGGACCCCTGGCAGAAAACGATCCAATATTCGAACCATTATCTGGCGAACGACGGGTATTTCACCTGGAACGGAACGGCGGTCTATGCCCTCAACAGCCTCGTAGCCTACCAAGGAATGAAACTTTCGACGTACGATGCGGATAATGATCAAACCGCCTCGAACTGCGCGGCGGCGTACGAGTCTTTCTGATGGTATACCGCGTGCCACTCCGCACACGTCTGGTCGACCACGGACGAGCGCTCAACGACTTGCAATCCGTCGAACCCCTATGCCGCCACGTCATTCAACCGCTGAGGCACCGCGGTCTGTAACGGATATTCCAACCGCTGACCGGACGCGGCCGGCTCGTACAACACCTGGTACGAACTCAAGATCATGATCAGGTAGTCCTTGACATACTCCCGCTTCTCGGTAATAACGATCGCGTTCTTGCACCACCAATAGAGAAAGGAGTACAGCATGGAACAAAATACCAAAAACAATGCCTCGTTCGTCTTCGGGGATTACCTTCCGGTCATCCTCATGGCGGCATTCTTCGTAGCGGCGTGTTTCGCACCATTGGCGTTCGGCTCACCCGCCTCGATCGTCTTCGGTTCCGCAGTCACGGCGCTCGCGTGCTTCGTTTCGCTTCCGTATCTGGGAGTCGAGCATTACGATACGTTCCTCGACGGCGTATTCGAAATGGGTCGTATGGTCGCCGCGTTCATCGGGCTTTTCTTTCTTCTGGACGGAACTTTCGCTCCGGCAGGATACGCGTTGCCGCTGATGGCCACGCTGAAAAGCACCGCGCTCGCCGTCGCTCCGGCAGTCATCTTCTTCCTTTGGTCGTTCTCCAGCGTCCTCGCCGGACGCCGCAAACGTTCGAAGAAGACGCTTGCGCAAGCCTACGAAAACGCGGAGGAAACCCTCCGCCGTTCTCGCCAGGTGACCGAAGAATGCCAAGCCGCGCTCAAACGCAGCGACGAAATTCTCAACCAAGGGAAAAACGGTTCCGCGAATCCCGCGTAATCCGCCGCCCCGAATAGGAAATCCCCCTTCGAAAAGAGGGGGATTTTTTGCAAAAAGTAAAATACGTTATATCATAACTTTAATTTAACAAATTTGCGCATCCGATCGTTTATGAAAAATTCGATACGAACCGCGGCCGTTTGCGGTTTCGCATTCTCGGCAGCGGTAATCGGAACGTTCGTGGCCTATGC
>JBAQKV010000073.1:0-38181 GCA_049301335.1 Patescibacteria group bacterium | reverse complement strand
CAGCAGCGCGGCGGCACGTTCGGCCTGAGTCTTTCCACCGCCCTTGGCTTCCGCCATGGCGGAAGCGAGGATGTCGGAAGAAGCGTCGGGCTTCAGGGTGCCGGTGACGGTGGTCGCGGCGGCGGTTTTGGCGTTGAGCGCCGCGGTACGCGCCCGGAGGGCCGTAGCCACGGACGAACCGTCGGCAATGCCGTCGCGCATCTTGGCGAGCTTCTGTTCTTCGTTCAGGCGGAACTCGGCCAATTTGGCACGGGACTCCGCCAGCGCGTTCTCGTCCTTGGCGTCCTTGAACTCCTTGCGGGCGTTCTTGAACTTCGCGGACAATTCGCGGTAGAAGGTTTCGTAGGCGGCGAGCGTTTCGTGCGCGACCTGGGCTTCGGCTTCTTCCTGGGCGAGTTGGGCGACGCCCTTCTCGACCGCGTCCAAAGCTTCGTCGAGGGCGGCGGAAGTGTCGGCGTAGAGTTTCTGGTCGACGACTTCGCCGGCAGAATCGCTGGCCTGCAGTTTGGTCAGGTTGCCCTTGATGATGCGGGCGGCCTGCTTCTTCTGCTCGAGCTCGCCCTTGACGCGGACGACGTCGTCGTCTTCGTCCTTGGCCTTGTCGGTCAGTTTGCCGAGCTCGAGAGCGGCGGCGCTGAGATCTTTCATGAACTGTTCGTATTCGACTTCCGACGCCGTTTCCGGGTCCAGAGTCTGCAACGCGACGTTCGCGTTCTCGACCGCCTTGTTGCCTTGGCCGCCGATGAGTTGGGCGAGTTTCTTGAGGTTGCCGAAAAATTCCATGTCTTTCTCCTGGTGGTTTGCTGCGGATGGGCTTGCCGGATGGCGGATTTTCAAAGAACGCTGACCATGCCCTCGGTGAGGGGGATGGCGACCATGAAGTCGACGTGGATTTCCCGTTTGGAAGGATCCCCGTCACGGCTTTCCACGATTTCCGTGGAAATCAGGAGGTATTCCACTTGTCCGCTGTCGCCGAGTTGGCGGCAGTAGGGTAGATAGAAGACTTCCTGCTTCAGGCCGTGTTCGCCTTGGGCGTCGTCGATGCGCGACTCGGTACCCCGGAGCGGGGCGACGAATTCGAGATCGGGTTCGATGTCGCGGCGGTAGTTCACGAAACCGACGTCGCCGACGGCGAGCGCGACGAGGCTTTCGTCGATGCCCACGCCTTTGAGCTGGTCGGCGGAAAAGGAAAAATACTGCATCCCCAAGCCTTCGCCCCCCTTCGCGGTAAAGAACGCCTGTTCTTCGGCGCTCGGTACCAACCGGTGGAGGTGCGTGCAGTAGAGGATTTCGCGGATTTTCCCGTCTTCGCCGAGGTAGGTTTGGAGGAAGGTTTCCCCCGCGCCTTCGTCGCCGGTGGCCAGATAGTAGCGATAGGCCTTACCGGGCAAGCCCGTAAGCTTGAGCCGGCTGACCGCCGCCACGAAACGTTCGGACGCGCTCGGCGGATGCGCGAACGAGCCCGAAGCCTTGGCGATGATGAACGGAGTCTTTTCAATTTCGATGACTCCCCCGATTCGGGCACCGAGCGGAAGCCCGGAGTCCTGTCGGGGAAGGGTAGAAGCCGAATCGGCTTCTACATGGCGTTTTTCCGCGACTTTCGCCCCGAGGTGGAGCAAGGATTTGAGGCTCATCTTTTCCCCTTCACTTGAGGTCGTAGTTGGGTTTGTGGCGGACCGGTTCGCTCACGGAGCCGGCAAAAGCCGGTTTCCGGTTCAGGAACCAGTAGACGCTGCCGAATGCCGCTGCTGCCAAAACGATCACGAAGAACCAGAAAAATCCGGATCCGGAGCTTTCGCCCTGGGAGGACTGTGGGACTTCGTAACGCTGGAGCTGGCGGTCGTCGGCAGACGGCGCCGCCGGTGCCGGTTGGTACGGGGCGGCCGGCTGTTGGACGACGACGGTGGTATGGCGATCGTGGTTCATCATGCTTCCGATAATCACGCCGTTAACCAGACTGCTGTCGCTGGAAGCGCGTTGACGGGCCATTTCGAGACGTCGTTCCTCACGGAGGCGTTCGATACGGAGTTCTTCGGCGCGGATTTGGTCCTGACGGGCCTGACGTTCGCGGTAGGTCTGTTCGCGGGCTGAAGCGAGCGAACGGTCGCCTTGCGAAGGAACCGACGTCGCCGGGGCATCCAAGCGCTTGCCCGAATCAGGCAAAACGTGGTCGCGACTGACTCCCGTGGGAGCGGTATTCGCGACGCGGTTGCGGTTGTCCCACGAATCGATGGCGCTCTTTTGCTGTGCCGACTTGGTGAGGTCGGCGGACATCGCGGAGACGCTTTTCGAAGGAGCGGGATCGGCAACCTTGCCTGCCGGAGCGTTGCCCGTAGTACCGAAAGCCAAAGACTTCTGCACTGGTGCGGGAGCTGCCGCCGGAGCCGGCGCGGGCGCCGCCGCCTGTTTAGGCGCGGAATTGGACGAACCGAAGCTCGTCGTCGTCGTGCGCGCGGCGGGAGCCGGCGACGGCGGAGACGAACGTGCCGACGAAGTGGAAGTGGTGGTCGTCCCCGCGAAGCTCACGCCTACGGGAACGGCCAGGAAAGAGACGAGCGCGAAAATCGCGGCGGTCTTATTCATGTGGCTACCTGCCTTTCTTAATGCAAGTTGGATGTTAACGAGCGAAACGAACCGAAGTTCGCCCGTACGGACAGCGGACGGAAAACCGTACGCGACCGTGCGTGACCGCGTGGTTTTACGTAAAACGATATAAATGTCAATATATTTCTTACGAAGAACCCCTTAGGCGAATTCCTTCCAAAGTCCGGTCGAATGTGCGAGTCGGAACACCGATACGAGAAGCTGCATGTCGCGGATTTCTTCCGACCTCGAAAACAGCTCGCGGAGCGGAACGAAAGCGACGTCTTCCGGAAGTCGGACGTTCTTTCCCGAAACGGAATACGGGTAGACCTTCTCGGGAGTGATTCCCATGCTCGGGAAGAACGATTCTCCGAGCGGGGCCGCGTCGCGGACGTCGACTCCGAAGGTCTTCGAGAGGAATTTTTCGATCTTGGCGAAAGAATCGACGGATTTGTCCGTCCTGAAGGCCGGAACCGCGACGATTCCCGCGGAGCCCCGGTGGATTTCGCAAACCGGAAGGAAACGCTTCTCGACGCCTACGAAAACTTCGCCGTTGGCGTCGCGTACCACTGGCAACGCGGAAACGGTATTGGTGGAGAGCTTCTTCGGCACGACGAAATCGATTTCGTTTTCGGCGACGGTCGTGAACGTTCCGCCCTCGTGGCGCTCTTCCACGAATTTCGAACGGACGTGGCGGAGGAAATCCCCTTCCCCTCCGGCTTTTTCGAAACGGCGCGAAGTCTCGGGCGCGAAAAGTTCGTCGAGGGACGCGGTTTTTCCGATTTCGCCGGTAACGACCGGGATTTCGTCCCCGATCCAGGGATCCGGAGCGATGCCGAGTTTCTTCAAGAGCGAGTACGCCGCGAGTTCGGTTCGGGCTTCCGGGAGTCCGCCGGTCTGAGCGACGCGGAGGATTTCCTGCGCGTCCATGAATTTGGTTTTCCCGCCGGAGGTGAAATTCCCCCACGCGGAAAGTTCCTTGCCGTCGGAAGCGGCTCCGACTTCGAAGAATTTGGAAACGACGAGTTCGTCGATGCCGCCCGGCGACGGGTAGTAGGAAGGTCCGGCGATTCCCGATTCGGAAGACGCCGCCGTCCCGATGGCTTCGGAAAGGCGTTCGGTGGTGCGGCGGGCCAATTCGGCGATTTCGGCGGCGACGGCGATGGGTTCGGTGACGTATCCGGAGTATTCGGCCTTGTCGATATTGGCGTTTCCGCGCGGAACGACGTTGAGCGCCGGACGCGGCGCCCCTACCTTGAGGAGGACGTGCGGGCGGCCGTTTTTCACCGAATACGGAAAGAGGTCGGCGACTTCGCCCTTCCGCCGAACGCAGTCGAACGTCTTACCGGTAACGGTGTCGCGGTAGCGTGAAAAGGTAAGGTACCCGTCGCCGGAAAGCGCCACGGGCGATTTTTCCCGAAGGCGTACTCCGGCCCCCTTGGCGACCTTCTGTCCGACGATGACGTAGTTGGTCGAAAAGAAATCGAGCTCTTCCCCGTTCTGACGCATGGCGCGGTATTTTCCGCGGAAGCGGTTTCGGACGATCCACGGGTTTCGGAACGGCTTCGACATGACGACGCGGAGCCCTTCTTCTTCGAACGCGCGTTCGAATTCGGACTGGGTGAAATACCCGTACTCTTCGAGGATTTCGGTATCCCAGTCGTCCTGGTAGTCCTTGCGGAGAACGAATTCCGCGGCATGGCGGGCTTCTACGAGGAACGCGCGGGCGCCCTCTTCGCCGTCGGTCTCTTCCAAGAAGAATCCGCGGTCGGATTCCGGAGCGAGCGCGCGGGCGGTCTTCGAAAAGCGGACGAGGAGTTCGGCGTCGGGATTTTCGCCGGAGGGCAGGTTCGGGATTTCGAATATCACGAGCCCTTCGTCGGGAACGACGAAATCGCGGATGACGAGGACCCCGCCCGTTTCGAGCTGGCGGACCTGGTTGGCGATGGCGTTGCGCACCCGGGACTTGTCGTACCCGTTGAACGAATGGACGTGGTGGAGCGACGACGAATTGAGGATTCCGGAAAGCGATTCCGGAGGGAAGATCATCTGCTCGATGTCCCCCTGGCGGAAGTCGAGGTTCGGCAACGAATAGGCGCCGCGGGCGTATTCGACCGCGGTAGGATTGATGTCGACGCCCACGATTTCGGTATCGGAATCGAGCGCGGCCTGGAGGAAAGAAGCCTTTCACGAGCCCATGCCCATGTCGGCGATCTTCTTTCCGGGACCGGTGGGCAGATGCACGCTCGCCGCGGCACGCTTGCCTTGGGCGGTCTTGTCCATTCCGGCGTAGTAGGCTTCGTAGGCCTCGGCGCTGCCGCGGTTCTGCGCGACGTAGGTTTCCTCGGCGGAAGGCTGGGGTTCGTTTTTGTTCATGGGAATTCGGGCAATATCGAGGAAATTCTACCATTCCCGTCCGTCCTTCGCAAAAAACGGCGAAGAAAAACCCCGCGCCTTTCGGTGCGGGGTTTCGTTCGGGAAATCACGGTCATGCGACCGCGGTTGTTTCAGTTTCGTTTTTCGGACGCGGCGACAATGCGGAACTGAGGATGGTGCGGAGGTATTCCACGACCTTGTCCTTGTCCCACGCATGTACGCAGCGTTCCGTTTTGGTAACGTCTTCCTTCTCGAAAAGAACGTCGGGGCGGGCCGCGTTTGGCACGTTTTGCACGCCGATGTGCACCACCCGCTTGCGCGGACCGATTTCGACGACGCCAATTTCGGTAGCGACGTCGTACCAATCCGGATATCCGGAATGGTACCCGCTGGGCTTCGTCGTAAACGAAACCTTTTGGTAGCCGGCTTGGACGAACGCCCGTTTGAGTTCGTTCTTCCAATACCGGTTCTTCCGCCGCCGCTGGCAATCGCCGTGGACGAATTCCAGTTTGTGGAATTCGGCCTGGTCGCCCACCCGCAAAACGTGGTCTTTCGATTCCCCGTCCTTCAACGGGTAGTACCCTCGCGCGTTGATTTCGAGCGAAGGGAAATCCGGATTGGGAGAATGGTCGATAAGCCGGATATTGCGGACGGCGTAACGCGCTTCCATGGGGATGAACATCGCGTCGGTGCGTCCTTCGAACCGCTTCCACAGTTCGGAGAGCGGTTTGCCGATTTCCGACTTTTTCGGACGGAATTCGACGACTTCGCTTTGCACGCGCATGTCGGCGATATCTTCGATTTTCCAGGCCCGGTTGCAGCAGGCGCAAGGAATAGAAACCGGAGGAAGCCGTTTGCCCAGGGCGTAGTTTACCGAAACGTACGGATATTTTTCCGGATCGGATTCATGGTCCTGTTTCCAGAACGCGAGTTGGTCGAAGAATTCCTCCTTGCTGACGATTTTCCGATTGGAAAGGCGTTTCAGGAATTCTTCCGGCAAAGCGTCCGAACCGGAACTCGGACAGGCGTTACCCTGGTAGTCGAGCCAAACCGTCCCGTCGAGCAGGTACCATTCGGACATGACCTGGGGAAACGTCTGCCCGGAAATTTCCTGGGCTTTTTTGAACACTTCCCGCCGCGCCGCGACGAGCGCGGCGAATTCGACGTATCCTTTGAGGGAGGCTTCGATGTTATGGGATTCGTCGTACCAGGGCCGAGCGCCCGATTGGTGGAAAACCGGATGGTCTGACATTGGGTGCCTTCTTTCTTTTCGAGAATGTGAATGAACGTGCGTGAACTATAAATACCGTATTGAGATAGTCAAATAAAACCCCGCTCCTTTCGGGACGGGGGAATTTTCCGATCCTTCGCGATTCTTTCGAACGCTGGGATTCGGGGTTTTCGGGTTTTGTTTTTCGATTCGCGAAACTACGAAGTGAAGCCGGCACCGGCCGCTTGGCTGAACGACCCGGCGCTCTGGGAAGCACGGACCGCCGACTGCGAGAAGACCTGGAACGCCTTGCGGATTTCAGCCGGACTGTCGCCCGGGGTGAGAATCCACTTGGCATCCACGCCCATGTCGCCGAAGACCTTGCGGAAATCGGTACAGCCGTCTTCGATGCCCATGGCGGCCACGATGTGCGACTCGGTGAGGCGCATGTCGCGGACGACCTTGGCGACGTCGGCGGCCTTGTTACGGCGGGAATGCATGTCGGCGCCGTCGGAGACGACGAGGCTGACCGACCGGCAACCGACGCCCGAATCGAGGAACTCCTGGGTTTTGGCGATGACGCCCCCGAGCGCTACTACCGATTGGTCGTAGAGCGGGGTGCCGCCGGTGGCCCGGTAGTTCTGCGAATCGAGCACCGGAGCTTGGTCCAGCGGCACGAACGGGGTGAGGACGGTGCCGTTCAGGTAGCGGATGGAAACCAGGATGCCGTCGTTCTGCTTCGAGGAAGCGAGCGCTTGCATGACCAGATTGCATCCGTCCCGGACGGTCTGTTCGTTCCCCGACGCGTCGATGGAACCGGAGTCGTCGACGAGAAGCGTGACGAGCACGACTTCGCTGGCCGAAACGTCGTCGACCGAGACGCCAAGGCCGGCCTGGATTTGCGCCCCGAGATCGGGAGCGGTAAGCACGGCCACGGCACCGGCGCCGATAGCGCCGTCGGAAGCGGCGTTGCCGAAGAGGGAATTTACGCTTTGGGAATTCATGATGTTTCTCCTTGATGGAATGGGTTTGGAACGGGTGGCGGAGTTTCGCGCGAGCGACTCCGCAGGACGGAGCGAGGAAGAAAGCTCCGGAACCCGTATCCGGATTATTTCAGCCAGGAGAGCATCGGGGAGGTCGACTCCACGATGTTCATGCCGGCCGCGGCGTAACGGTCGAGGGCCGCTTCCGCCTGGGGAGTGAAATCGATGACCCCCGGAACGACCACGGCGGAGGTACAGTCCCGAAGGACGTACACCTTCTTCGCGAGTTCCGGATCCTTGGCTTGGATTTCGCCGAGGAGGTCGTCGATGGTGGATTTGACGCAGTGCGACGAGGCTTGGCCGGCGATGACGACGGCGTCGTAGTCGAGCAGGGTTTTGACGAAGCGGGCGTTCTTCTGCCCGATCGCGCCCTTGCCGTCCCAACGGCTTACGACCTCCGGCCCGAGAACGGAATAGTTTTCGGTGAGGGGGTTGCCCCCTTTCACCTCGACTTCGTTCTGCGAACCGCGGACGTAGGCGTGGAACATGCGGGCTTCCTGCACGACGCCGACGAGGGAGTGCCCCATCGAACCGAGCACGCAGTGTTCTGGCCACACGTAGAGCAGGTATTTGCCGCCCTTCGCGAGTTCCGAAACGTAGTGCTCGGCCTGTTTCAAGAGCCAACCGTAGTTGCCGCCCGAGAGCCAGGAAGCCATGGCCGGGTTCGGCCGGGCTTTCAGGCCGGTAGGCTGGCCGCCGCGGAGGATGGTGAGGTTGCCGTCGATCATGTCGTGCGGCAGGAGTTCGTTACCGTCTTGGTCCACCCAGAAAGACGGGGTGAAGATCTGGAACGGGAAGTGGGTGTCCATGGTCGGGATGACCGAAGTCAGGGCGCCCATTTCGCGGTAGACGAACTCGGCGATGCGGCGGCTGTCGTCGATGGCGCCGGTTCCCGAACGGCCACCCACGTAGAGCGTGCCCTGCGGGAAGCAGAAGTCGCGCTGCACGTCGATGAGCAGAAGCGCGACGCGTTTGCCGTCGAGGCCGGAGGCCTTGATCTTGCCGGAAGTGCGGAAATCCTGGGCCTGCTGCGCAAGAACGCGGAGGTTCGGATCGTATCCCCACTTGGCGGCGTGGGCGGGGTCGTAGAAAGAAGGCAGTTTTGCCATGATGTTTCTCCTTGAGTTGAAGTTGGTCGAAATCGCGGATGACGATAGAATTCGTGCGAAGGACGAGCACCGGAGCGATACGTACGAATAGGTACGTTGAACGAGGCGCGGAGTCCTGAACGCGAATTCCGAAGTCAGACGCGATTTCTTATTTGGCGCGGATGCGCCAGATGCGTGAAGCGGATACGGCGTAGATCCCGTCGTTTCCGAAAAGCAGTTTCGTTTCTGAGTCGACGAACCGGGAAGTGTCGGCGAAAACTTTCGTCGCCGCCATTCCCTGCCCCGAGACCTCGGTACGGACGATGCCGTCGTCGGTCGGGGAAAAGAGCTGTTTGCCCGCGGCGCATTTGCCGCGGATGGTCCCGAGCCACGAACCGTCGCCGGATTCGGCTTCGGCGGTAGCGACGAGAGCCCCCGATTTCTCGAACATCGCCGCGCGGTTGACACGGCGGCCCGATACGTCGAGCGACGCGAGGAACCAGCAGTGCGTTTCGGAAAACGCGACCGTGGCGTCCAATAGCGATCCGGACATGGCGGGGAGCTTCGCTTCGTTTCCGAGCGAACGGATTTCCGGGTCGAAGACGAACGCCCGCGAGAGCATTCCGGCCCGGTAGAATCCGAATCCCATGCGGTCCGAAACCCAGAAGAGGGTTTGCCCTTGGAGGATTTCCCCGAAGGTTTCGCCGTATTCCATGCCGAGCCCGTCGTCGCCGAAGCGCTTCAGGAACCCGTCTTGGGATACGAATACGTGACGTGAATTGCCGTCGACGCCCGAAACCTTGTTCTGGAACGAATCGCAGGCGATCCGGTCGGCCTTGCCGTCTTCCGACAGCGCGACCGCCGTTCCCGCTTTCGCGAGGACGGTCTTCTTGCCCGAAATCCGTACGCGGAGCGTAGGGTCCGCGTCTCCCGACGCGACCTTTTCCCCCGTTTCCCGGTAATACCCGTCGCCCTGGTGGACGACGTATTTCACCCGGCCGTTCTGGACGGTGGCGTAGGCGATCCGGCCGGAGGCATCGAAAACCTTGAGGGCTTCGACCTTGGCCGTCACGACTTCCTTGGTCATCGAAGGGGTGGCCGGAACGCAGTCGGGACATGCCGCGCGGGCATGGACCTTTCCGCAAACCGGACACTTCGAAAACCGGATGCCCGATACGAGCGACGCCGGGAACTCCCCTCTCCGGTCGCGGACGAAGATTTCTTCGAACGCGTGGAGGAGGTCATCCGGCAATACGGAATAGTGGCGGGCGGGTCGCGGATAGCGGACTTCGGAATCGAAGACCGTCACCCGTTTCCGCATCCGTTCCCAATCCTTGAGCTTGGGTTTCGATCCGCCGGGGGCGTGGACGCCGCCGTACGGGCCGACGAACAAAAGCGATTGCATCAGCATGACCGCGTAGGCGTACCAATCCGAGTTTTCGTCGTGCGGCGTCGCGAGTTGGATTGATGGAGTGTTTTTATCACACTTAATCGGGTCCACGAAGCGCGCGGTAAAAACCCGGGTGAGGTAGTTTCCGAACTGCATGCTGTCGGCGTCGATGAGATACGGCTCGAACTTGGGAGTCACGAGCACGTTCAGGTCGTTGAAGTCGCCGATGACCGCACCGGCACGGTGGACGCCGGATACCGCGAGACGGAGGCGTTCGAAGAGACGGACGACGTCCGTGTCTCCTACGGCGTTCTTTTCGCGGTACGAACGTTCCGAAAACCGGAGCAGGGCCTCGGCGTTCGCAACGAGCGGCATGGCGTAGCCGACGACCTTCTTCGTCTTGGCGTCGAGCGCGAGCGAAGCCGGAACGACCACGCTTCCGGGCATTCCTTTGGGGAACGCCGCGAGTTTGGTCTGGTGTTCGGCGATGCGGGCGCGGGCCGCTTCGATTTCCGTAGGATTGTTTTCGTAATCGGGGTGGTCGGGGGTTTTGAAAATCTTCACCGCCCGCCCGGACCCGATGCCGTATACGTCGGCTTCCCCGCCCTTGCCCACAGTTTTCGTGGGGTTCAGGCGGAGGAGTTTTCCGTCGAGCAGGATTTCCATGTCGTTTCTCCTTTGTCGTCCTTCCTCGTTATTGGGAATGAACGGCGGTTTGGCGAGCCTTGCGGCTTAAAAGAAATTTCAATCCGATGAGGCGACGTTCCTCCTCGCGATGGCGAGGGTCGTGTCATCCTTCAGCGGACCGGGGATGAGCAGACCGTTCATAATCCGTTCGCGGTTCATGACGGCGAGCCGCCTGCGAAGCGCGTCGGGATTTTTAAAAACGGCGTCAGTCGAAAGCCATTCCCCAAGGGTGTTGGGATAGTCGGCGAAGTAGTCGGTCCCGTCAGTGGCGACGGCGACCGATTCGACGTCTTCCGTAGCGAATTCGACCGTACCGATTTCGAGCCCCGGATTCATCCGGAGCGTCCGGTAGGCGAAATACGGCGGCGCGTTGTTCGGAAAGGGGCCGAGATTGGTCACTTGTCCGTTCACCGCGTAACTGCCGTCGCCGCAGTGGAAAACCGTGGTTTTCGTGGGAGTGATCACGAATCCGACGAAGGAAAACAGGAAGAATTCCTCCACCGTCTTCGCAGTCCTTCCACCCATGGCTTCCGCCAGGTTGGCAATCCAAGCGTCAAGACGGCAGGATATGAGGCACCAGGGGATGACCGGTTCGAAAAGCGGGAGTTCGCGGATGAGGGAATCGGCGATTTCTTTGGCGAGGAGCCGGACGCCGATTTTGGCGCCCACTTCGCTCGATTCGCCGGATCCGCAGCCGTCGGCGACGATCCCGATGGTGAAAAACTCCTCTCGGCACAGGAAATAGGCGTCCTGATCGTTTTTCCAAAAGGGCTTCCCCACTTGGGTGTGGTCGCTTCCGGGAACGGAGGCTCCCGCGGTTTGGAATAGGTTTCGCATGAAAGCCTCCTAAATGTAGTTTCGCGAATGTTAATGAACGAATGTATTAATAACACTTGTTTGAATGCAAATCGGACGAGTGAATATTTGTCCGTGCCGTTCTATTAAATGTACTTAATACACTCGTAAATGTACGCAGACGAAAAAGAAAGTCAAAATAAATAATGAAAATAGGGCGGCGGAGCATGGGGCCATCTTAAAAAAAAACGCCCCGTTTCCGGGGCGTTCGAATGGCTTTTCCGCTTTACGTAACGAGTCTGGCAGTGGCATAAGTCGCCACATACCCTACCGAATACGCCACCGCAAGGTGCGGAAGATACTTCAAGTATGCGCCAAAAGTCAGTCCTTTGATTTTATCCATGGCCACCACCCCCGCCGCCGAACCCGCTACGAGGAGCGAACCGCCAGCACCCACGGAATACGTGAGAGCCAGCCAATCGGCCTGCTGCATTCCCGGAATTTCGGACTTGAGCAAAATGGCGGTAAGCGGGATATTGTCCACCAACGCGCTGAGCCAACCGATGAGGTAACTCGCGTATTGGACAGGCATTTGGCCATAAACGTCAGACACGTACGACAACGCGCCTACTTCCTTCAACGCGCCTACCAAAAACAGGATTCCCAAAAAGAAAAACAGCACTTCGAACTCGATTTTCCGCACGTAATGCAGAAGTTCGAGATCTTCGCCGCGCCTCTTTTTGTGTGCCCATCCGATAGCGAACATTACGGACAAACCGAAGAGAAACGTCAGCATCGGAGGTACGTGGAAGAACACGTGCCCGACGATGACCGCTGCGATGGTGGACAGGAACGCTGCGGCGATGATGCCGTCAACGCGTGCGAGCTTGCCATGGGTTTTTTCGATAACGAGCGATCCTTTGAGATTGGATGCCAGCGTAGCGAAAAGCAGCATCGTCGAGATGAAAGAAGGAATGAACAACCAGGCCGTAGGTCCCATCTCGATCTTCTTCGCTTCGAAGATCATAAGCGTCGTAACGTCGCCCGTAATGAGAGCGACTCCGCCGGCATTCGCCGCGAACACGATGCCTACGCCGAAAGGAATGAGTTTTTCCTTTTTGATCGGCAAGGAAAGCAGAACGCTCATCCCTACGAGAGTCGCGGTCAGGTTGTCCGCTACCGAAGAGAAAAAGAAAATGAACGTCCCCAACGCGAACAGAAATCTTTTCTCCGTAATGCGAGAGGGCAGGACCTTGGATACCGCGGTTTCGATGAATCCCCTTTCGTTCAAGTACGCAATGAACGTCATGGCCGAAATAAGGAACATCCACAGCATGGACACTTCAAGTACGTTCTCTTCGAACATATGGTGCAACGCCGTTTTATCCGGCATTGCAACGTAAAGAAGAAGCCAAGCGGCAGTACCTAGAAACAAACAGCTCTTCGCCTTGTCGAAGCCGAGCTGGTGTTCCCAAATAATCGCCGCCATTGCCAGCGCGAAGAGCGCGGTTATGGTCACGAACATAAGTTTTTCTCCTGTAAAAGAACGGGTAGCGAAATTGTTTTACCGACGTTCGTTATATTGTCAATAATCGAAATGCCTACGTGCGCACATCAACATCCGTATACGCGCGTTCCATTATCGCGACCGTTCCGCCCGAACGGACGGCCATAATTTGACAATTCGTAATAATTAGGATTGACAATCTCCGAATAATACTATTATCACCCGTAATCCTAGTGATTGTCAAATCCCCATCCGGGGGTTTTACCACGCTAGGAGGAAGCATCGCTCATTAACATCAGGGGTCGGCATCCGCCTGCCCCTACCGACCACAATCAAGGAGCTAAGACATGTTAGACGGCCTTTCGAAAGCATGGGAACGTTTCCGTTACGGTGACGACGGCGCTGAGGAGGCCTCTGGCACTTCGGCGACCTCCCAACCACCCGCATCCATCGCCCACGTGGTGACCGTTTCATCCCCCGCTTCGGCGGCGGTCAGCGACGCCTTCAAGGCCGTGCTGGTCGAAACGGTCGCCCGGAACGTCCCGAAGCTCAAGGAGCTTCTGGAAAACGCGGCGCTCATCGCCGAAGACGTTCCGGATCCCGCGTCCCGTATGCGCATCGTGACCAAACAAGCCCGGCTCAGCCAGGCGGATTTGGCCGAACTCTTGTCCCAAACCGACGAAGCCGTCGCCTCGGTCATCCAACAAGTGATGAACGAGGTGTCGATCGAAGAACGGGACAAGGTCACCGCTCCGTCGGAGCGGCTCGAAACGCTGCGCGCGACGAAGCAGGCGAAGGAAGCGGAGCTCGCCAGCCTGACCGAACAGATCGGCCAGGCTGAAGCTTCTTTGGCGAACGCCCAGCGGGAAATCGCGACGAGCCGGGAGAAATCCCAAGCTGGCGCGCAGATCCTGCAGGACTGGAACGCCCAAATGAAGAACCTTTTGTCATCCAACAAGTAAGGGAGGCCTCATGGCATCGAACAAACTGACGCATTACGACTTCCCCGTCCCGACGAAGGAAAAGGTCGCCCGCGGCCTCTCCTGGCTCGCGATGGGCGCGGTCGCCGTAGTCGGCGTGAATTACGCCGGCCCCCACGTGCTCACGGCACTGGAGAACGTATTCGACATCGGCAACATGCTGGTTCGGATCGGGATCCTCGCCGGGTGCGCGTTCGTCGGCATCGTGACCGCCCAAGCCCTCTGGCCGGCGGTCAAGAACTTCATCGCGGTGATGGGCTACCAGGCCATCAACTTCATGCGGGAAAACTACCCGCTGGAGCAGATGGCCATCTGGTACGACTATCTCAAGGCGAAGCTTCAAGAAACCAAGGATGGCGAATCCGTCATCAAGGGGGTCGAGAAGACGAACAAAGACCAGGCGAATACCATCCAGGAACGTCTCGACGAGATCGTGAACGCCCTCCAAGGCGATAACGGCCTCACCCAGAGCGAGATCAGCGACCTGGAACTGGAAACCGCCGGCCTGCGCGCCGAAAAGAAGGTCTACGACGACATGGTGGAACAGTTGCGCGAACCGCTCGCTACCATTCGGCTCTTCGCCGAATTCCAGGACCGCGGCGTCAAGCAATACGCGATCCTGATGCGGGTGTCCACCGCGCAACATACCGCCAACGCGTCGCTCTCCGCAGTCAACAACGTGCTTCGCAACCTCTTTGGCAACAATCCCGAAAAGGACAACGCCATCGCGGCCCGCGAAAACATCGTCCGCCAACTGGGCCAGACGTTCGGCGAACTCGAGGGCATGCAGCTCCAAATGCAGACCCTCATCAACGCCGCCCGTACCCAGGACAAGGTCGGCTTGGCCAACGCCAAGAAGTACCTGACGGAACGCATGCGCACCATCGAAGGCACCGCCGTCCGCATTCCGGACGCCGTGCCGGTAGGTGGCCAAGCGTCGCGTTTGCTCGACCGCTAAGCCCATGGGCGCCGCTCCGGCGGCGCCCGCACTTTCTTCGAAAGGAACCCGAATGAGTTCGAATCCGATTCCCCGCCGCAACTCGAAGCGTTTCAACCTGACCGTTTCGTTCGTCGCGGCAGTACTGATCGCGGGACTTCTGGTCTTCGCGAAACCCCACTACGACGAATTCCGCGCCAAGAAGGCCGAAGCGGCCGCGGCGACGCGGGCACCGGCGGAAACCGGCTGGAAATCCACGCCCCAGGAAGCGCAGGCGCAAGCCCCGCAACCGAAGGCCGAAGAATCCAAACCGGCACCCGACCCGATCGCTACGGCGCCCCTCACGGACCAACCCCGCGCCAAACCGCGCGACAAGGCCGGCGAGCAACCCAGTTCCAGTCCGGCTCAGGAATCTTCCGATCCCTACGCCAATCTGAAAATCGACAAGAAGGGACAATGACATGAAGAAAATCGCGCTCATCGCGTGCTTGGCCGCCCTGGTTTCCGCCTCCGCACTGGCCGACGATCTCACGATCTCGACCGGTCCGGGCACCGGCGTGTATACCCAGGCCACGGCCAACATGCAGGAAGTCTGCCCCGACGCGGGCATCATCGAAACCAAGAGCTCCGGCGCTCCGGAAAATCTGGAGAACTGCCTCTTGGGCAAGGTGACCGCCTGCTTCGTCAACGCGGACCAGATGTGGGTGGCCAAGAACATCGAAGGGCGGGAAGCGGAGGTCGAGAACATCAAGACCATCCTCCCGTTCTACGACAACGCCATCCACATGATCAGCCGCAACCCGAACACCGTCAATTTTTCCGATCTCAACGGGAAAACGGTCGGCGTCTTCGGCGGCTCGGCGGTCACGTTCCGCGTGATGGCGGCCAAGAGCGAGCGTTCCGGTTCGCCGGTACGTCCCAAGGTCGTGAACTTCGACCGTGAAAAGGATCCCCAGAAAGCCATGCTCAAGGCGTGGAACGAAGGGAAACTCGACACGATCGTCGGCATCGGCTACGCTCCGGTCCCCTGGATCGAAGGCATCAACGATCCCGACGCCCACCTGGTGGTCTACGACCGCTGGAACGACGTCAAGGATCTCGCCATCACGAACGGCGGCTTCTACCGCATGAAAACGATCAGCTACAAGAACTTGGGCGGCAGCGCCTCGACCCTCACGGTCCGTACCATCCTGGCATCCGCCCGGAACTGGCCGGAAGGGGCCCCCGAGACGAAGGCCATCCAGAAACTCTTCGCGTGCATGACGAAAGACGGCACGCGGCAGACGCTGAAGAGCGGCGCGGGACGACAGTTCCACGCTTTCTGGATCACCTACAGCCCGATGACCGACCCGGCCTGGCCGTGGTACGGCCATCTCAAGCCTGCCGGCAAGAAGTAAACCCACGAACATTACGAAGGAGACTCATCCATGAGTAACGACATCCCCCGGAAGAATTCCACCCGTTTCAAGGTCACCATGTCGCTTCTGGCGGCAGTCGGCCTCGCGACGGCCATTTCTTTCGCCTACCAAGCCAAGCCCGAGCTGTTCACCAAACCCACGGTGGCCGCTTCGGTGCCGAACACGCAAGGTTTTTCCACCAAGGCCGAACAGGCTCCGGTGTCGGTTTCGGCCGCCACCGTGGCCGAAGTCGTCAACGGCGGTTCCACCCAACTGTTCGGCAAGGGTTGCCAAGTCGAAATTTCGACCATTCCCTGGCAAGCCACCATCGGCCTCCACCTCGCCAACGGCGGGCAAGAGACCACGGTGGGGAGCCTGATGGCCAAGTACGGCGCCAACGTGAAGATCGTCCGCATGCCGGAAGATAGTTACGACAAGGCCCAAGCCGGCCATCTGATGTTCGCCGAAGGCTACAAGAAAGGGCAATCCTGCCCCCAAGGTACCGCCTTCTCGATCATCATGGGCGACGCCGGCTCGGCCTACATGGCCGGGCTGAACGAACAACTGGCGAAACTCGGCCAGGGTGCGGAAATCATCGGCGCGTTCGGCTTTTCCAACGGCGAGGACAAGTTCATGCTGCCCATCGAGGTGGCTAAGAACCCCCAACTCGCCCGCGGCATGGTCATCGCCCTGGTAGCCCGCGACGGCGACTACAACGTCGGTCTCCCCTGGTTGAAACTCAACCAGATTCCCATCAACCCCGACGACAAGACGTACGACCCGGACGCGATCAACTTCGTGTTCACGGACTCGTTCGCCATCGCGGACGGCTATTACATCAACGGCCACTGCGAAGACCGCCGCGTCGTCAAGAACGGCAAGCCTACCGGTGAAAAGAAAAACGTGTGCGTGCAAGGCACGGCTACCTGGACTCCTGGCGACGTCAACGTCGCCATGAACAAGGGCGGTCTGGCCGCGGTATCGTCCACGAAGGACTTCAACCAACAGATGGCCTCCGTGCTGATCGGCAACCGGGACTGGATGAAAGCTCATCCGGAAATCCCGAAAGCCATCCTGCGCGCGGCTCTCGAAGGCAGCGAAGTCATCATCTCCGGCGGCAAGGAAGCCGTTCTGCGGGCAGCGCGCGTCGAGGCGAAAGTCTTCGGCGAGCAAACCCCGGAATGGTGGGCCAAGTACTACTACGGCGTCGTGGAAAACGACAAGACGGGCCACCCGATTTCCCTGGGCGGTTCGCGTGCGATGGGCTTTGCCGAAGCGGCCAGCTATTTCGGTCTCTACGGTAAGGACAACACCTATTGCATGGTCTACAGCGAGTTCGGCGAACACTACGTCAAGTACTACAAGGCGCTCATCCCGAGCTTCCCCAAGTGCGAAAGCGTGGTGAACACCAGCTACTTGCAGGCCGTCGTTGACGAAGTCCCGGGCGCCAAAGCCGCAACCGCGAAAGAAAAGCTCGTCTTCTCGGACAAGCCGATCGAAACGGTGGTGGCCGACGGCAACTGGAGCATCGAGTTCGACTCGGGCAAGGCTACGATTCGTCCCGAATCGGAGCGCCAACTGCGTCAGATTCTCCGTAACCTCGCTTTGAGCAAAACCCTCAAGGTCGAGATCCACGGACACACCGACGACGTCGGTGGGGATGCGACGAACTATCCGCTCTCGAAGAAACGCGCCGACGCGGTGAAACTTTACCTGATGACCAACGCTCCCTCGAATTTCCCGGACAACCGGGTCGAGACGTTCGGTCACGGGTCGAGCCAACCCGTCGCGCAAGGTACGAGCGCGGACGCGCGGCAGAAGAACCGCCGCGTGCAGATTGTGGTCGGTAACGTGAGCAACTGATCCTTCTTCGGAAGGCGCGGTTGCGAATGCTTCAACAAACTGGGGGGCGGGGCAACCCGCTCCCCTTTTCTTTCGAAACCGTGAAGAAGGGATACCGCAATGAACGCTACTCTTTCCAACGCGACGCCCTCGCGGCTGACGACCTACATGGTCTTCATCCAAATCGTGGTCGCCGTCGCGCTTTGGAGCATGGCTCCGGCCTCGCTCCTCCCCAAACCTTGGGAAATCTGGGATGCTTGGCTGAAACTCATGTCCGAAGGGTTTCTCGTCGACATCGGCACGAGCCTCCTGCTCACTGCCGAAGCAATCGCCGTTACCGTGGTCATCAGCCTCGGCCTGGCATATCTCTCGGTCGTACCGAAATTTTCCCACTACGTCCGCCCCGCGGTCGTGCTCGTCACCAAGCTCCGCTTCAACAGCCTCGTCGGCTTGTCGTTCGCGCTGATGCTGATCTTCAAGGGCCACGAGCTCAAACTCTGGCTTCTGGTGTTCGGCATGGCCGTATGGCTCGTCACGTCGATGCTCGCGGTCATCAAGGACATTCCCAAGGAAGAATACGACCTCGCCCGCACGCTCGGCATGTCCGAATGGCAGGTGTGGAGCGAAGTGGTCATGCGGGGAACCGCCGACCAAGCGCTCGAAGTCATCCGGCAGAACGTCGCCATGGGCTGGATGATGCTTACCATGGTCGAAGGCCTCGTCCACTCGGAAGGGGGCATGGGCGTCATGCTCATCGACAACAACAAGTACCTCCACCTGGACGCGGTGTTCGCCATCCAGATCACCGTCGTCGTCATCGGCGTGGCTCTCGACCTGTTCTTGGAATTCTTCAAGGACTTCGTCTGCCCCTACTCCAAACTCGGGAAGGAATAAGACATGAACTACCAAGTCATGGAACCGATCTTGCAGGTTCGGGACGTATCGCTTTCGTTCGACGGGAAACCCGTTCTGAAAAACGCGAACGCCGAAATCCGCAACATCGTCCGCCCTGGGGTAGACCAAGGGCAAGTCGTATGCCTGCTCGGCCCTTCCGGGGTCGGCAAGACGCAGCTCTTCCGCATATTGGCCGGCCTCCAGCCGCTCCAAACCGCGAAAGACGATCCCGTCCAGGTTTCGGGCCAAGTGCTCGTTTCCCCGGAATTGAAACCCGTGAAAGCGGGGATGGTGGGCGTCGTGTCGCAACACTACACGCTCTTCCGTCACCGCACCGTCATGGGCAACCTGCTTCTGGCAACGTCGCAAGCCGGCATGAAAGAGGAGGAGGGCAAGGCCAAAGCTATGGAATACCTGAAGAAATTCGGTATCGGCGACAAAGCCCGCGCCTATCCAGCCGAACTCTCCGGCGGACAACGGCAACGGGTGGCCATCGTGCAGCAACTGCTGTGCAGCAACCACTTCCTCCTCATGGACGAGCCCTTCTCGGGCCTCGACCCCCTGATGAAGGACGAAGCCTGCAAGCTGATTCTGGACGTGTCGATGCTCGACGAACTCAATACGAGCGTCATCACTACCCACGACATCAGCACGGCGATCGTCGTCGCCGACACGATCTGGCTCATCGGCCGCGATCGCGACGAAAAAGGCAACAGCGTGGGCGCCCGCATCCAAAAGGTCTACGACCTGGCGGCCATGGGCCTCGCATGGGATCCCGACATCCGGAACAAACCGGAATTCGCCCAGTTGTCACGCGAAATCCGCAAGGACTTCGCGAACCTGTAAACCAACGAGGGCTTCGGAGAAATCCGATGGCCGGAAAGGAGAAAAAACCGAACCCATCCCTCGCGGGGTGGGTTTTTTCGTGTTTGACCTTTTTCATCCCGCAAGTATAAATATCCAAATACCCGTTACGGCAAACGCATGCGCCCGCTCCCGCCCGAAGCACTCTACGCCCTCTCCGCCGATCCGTGGACGCTCGGTCATTCTTCGGTTCTCGACAAGGCCCGCGAGAAATATAAAGGCAGGGTTCTCGTCGGCATCGCGAACGACCCCAAGAAGAACTACGCCTTCGCCCAATGGGAACGCCTCCGCCTCGCGCAGAAAAGCCTCGACGTTCCGCCGGAAGACGTGCGCCTCGTTCCGGGATCGCTCGCCAAGTACATGATGCGCGAGGACATCCCCAATCTCGTCCGCGGAGTGCGCAACGTCTTGGACGAAGCCGCCGAAACCACGCTCAAGTTCTACTACCTTCGGGAAAATCCGGACCTTTTCATCGACGTCATCCACGCCGAAGCCGATTCGCCGTACGCGGAAATCAGTTCCTCGGGCGTGAAGGAATGTCTCAAGGTCGGGCACGACATTTCGAGCTTCGTTTCGTCGACCGTCAAACAGGCGCTCGAATCGCGAATCATCCGCCAGTATCCGGTCTGCGTCACGGGCGAAATGGGTGCGGGAAAATCCACGCTTTCCCGCAAAATCGCGGACGTCTCACGCGAACTCTGAGTCCCCTGTACGTACGTCGACTACGACTCCATCGCGCACGAAATCTATTTTTCCCTCACCGATCCGATTTACGACAAAACCCGCCGAAAAGTGGCGGAAGCGTTCGGCGAATCGGTCGTGACGGCGGACGGTTTCATCGACCGCGCCGAACTCGCGCGCATCGTTCGGGAAAATCCCGGAAGCGTCGAAACGCTCAATTCGATCCTCCGCAAGCCCATGCTCCTCCGCTATGGCGACATGGTCGCGGGAAAGCAGGGCATCGTGCTCGTCGACGCGGCGCTCCTCGTGGAATTCGGGCTCACGCATTTGGGCAACCACCACGCCGTGGTCGTCACGGCTCCGGTGGAAACCCGCGTGGAACGCGTTATTCCCCGCTACGCGAAAGGCGGGCGCACGATGTCGCGCGAAGACGTGCTCAAAATGTTCTCGCTCCAGATGTCGGGAGAAGACAAGATCGCCAAATTGGAGTCGACCATCGAAGAGAATAAGAACGGCTCGGTCCTCGCGTACGACAACGGCGAAAGCCCGGTCGACGCGAGAAAAGCGCTTTTCGACATCCTCGCCAAGATCGACGTTTTCGGCGAACTTCGCGCTCAAATGGCCTTGAGAATGTTCGGAATCAGCGAACTCGAATCCGCGGCGCTCGTGGCGGAACTCAAGAAAAAACACGAGGAGCCCCACCGCTTCTACCACACCTGGGAACACATCGTCGAACTCCTCGGGAACCTTTTCGAACGCGCCGTCGCCACCGACATGCCGCAAGAAGAGATGGCGACGCTCGCCGTGGCCATCCTCTTCCACGATTCGGTCTACGAAGTGAAAAAGACGTATTACCGCGACAACGAAATCCACAGCGCCGAATACGCCAAGCGCGCCCTCTCGTCGCGCGGGGTCGGCAACCACCGCATCGAAAACGTGTACCAGTTAGTGCGCGACACCGCGCACGCGAGCGGGGAAAAGCCCAAAGAATACCTCTCGATGATCCTCCACGACTTGGACATGTCCATCTTGGGTTCTTCGCCGGAACGCTACGCGCTCTACGTTTCCGACATCGTCGCGGAATTCGGCATCTATCCGGGGCGGGAATTCGTCAAAGGACGTCTGGAAATGCTCGAAAAATGGATCGCCGACGAAAACCTGTTCGTCACGCAGTACGGAAAAGAACGGTTTCAAGAACGCGCTCGGGAAAATATGCGCGCCGAAATCGCGAAACTGCGGAAAATGGCGTAACGCGGGGCGTTCGAAATCAAACGAGTTCCGTTTATTGACAATATAGAAACCGTCATTATGCGGTTTGACATTCGAGACTCCCAGATTACGATTCGGGAGTCTTTTCGCACTTCGCGGAAACGAAAACCAAACATAAGGAGCAATCCATGCGAATGGAAACCGAAGACATCGTGGGCCAAGCAGACGCTTTGGTCCGGGTGACGCATCAAGCGGGACAACCGCAGAATGAAAACGTCCGCCAACAGGCTTCCGCTTCGGGCGATGCCGTCGGCGAAGTCGCCGAAGGCATCCTCGACGGCGCGCTCGAACTCGTCGTCGAAGCCGGGAGTGCCGTGCTCCAAGGCGCCGGAAACGTCGCTATCGGCGCGCTCGAATGCGGCGGAGCGGTGGTCGAAGGCGTTTGCAGCGCTGCCGGCGACATATTGGGCGGGCTGTAAACGATGGAGGGCTACCATCCCATCGTCGCGCACGCGCTGACCTGGAACTATTTGGCGGTATTCGCCATTTGGTACTTCGTCTACGGCACGTTCGCGTACAACTTCAGCTACGAAGGGACACGCGGAGGGATATTCCTTCCGCTCTCCGCTCTCGCCGACGATCTGTACCTCCAACTCCCCGGCCGAAAAGCGGCGTTCATCCGCAAACAGGTGGACGAAGCGCTCGACCACGGCTACGGCGGAGGATACCTCGGAGGCCGGCTCGAAGACGACTGGTCGTACGAGAACGTCCGCAAGAACGACCTCTACGCCAAGGTAGGCGCAGCCATGCTGCCCGGCACGCTCTACGCGTTCGTCATAACGGCTCCGCTTTTGTACCCGGTTTACTTTTGGGCTTGGAAGACGTTCTTCCCCGCCTGACGTATGGCCGACGTACCAAGCGATTAAAAATCCCCCTGCGAAAGCGGGGGGATTTCTCATTCTTTTGACTCCTGTGGGCAAAACCGTAGACTCAGCCGACTTTCGGATTCCCCGGAAGTGCCAACAAAAGGAGATACGTGATGGAAAATAACGAAAACGCCGGTCAAGCAGAAGGCGTAGCGGGTCAAAACGACAACAACGAAAACGCGACCGCCCAGGTCGTGGCCGTCGATGCCGGCACCCCGGTTATCGAAGGCGAAGTCATCGTCGCCGGCGAAGGCACCGCAGCGGAAGCCGTGGTCGAAGCCGCACCGGAAACCCCGGCTGCGGACGAAGCCAAGGCGGAAGTTGCCGAAGGTGCGGCAGCCGCAGTCGAAGAAACCCCGGCGGTCGTTGCCGGCGCAGTGGACGAAACCGTGGTCGAAGAAACGGTAATCGTGTCGGAAACTCCGGCAGCGGTCGCAGCGGTTGAAGAAGCTCCTGCACAAACCGTGGTCGAAGAAACGGTTGAAGTGATCGAAGCCGTCGCAGTGGCAGAAGTCGCGCAAGTCGAAGCCGTAGGTGCGGGTGAAACCGTGCTCGAAGGCGAAGTCATCGTCGCCGTCGAAGGCGCTGCAGCGGAAGCCGTGGTCGAAGCCGCACCGGAAACCCCGGCCGCGGACGAAGCCAAGGCGGAAGTTGCCGAAGGTGCTGAAGGCACGGCCGTGGTCGAAGAAACCGCGGCGGCAGAAGCAGGCGCTGCGGTCGAAGACGCGGTGATCGTGTCGGAAACCCCGGCTGCGGAAGTGGCCGAAACGGCCGCAGTGGTTGAAGAAACGCCCAACGCAGAAGCCCAGGCACCCGCCGCGGCCAATGTAGAAGGACAGTCCTAAGTTTGGGGATGCGATAGCATTTCCCAGATTCGGACGCAATATGAATCCCCCCGTGAAAACGGGGGGATTTTACAAATGCTTACGTTCTATTTTCGAAACCTCCCCAAAAACTCCCTCGCCCCCCTTTTCAACGCATCTCCTTCGACTACCCCGTCGAAGAGTTCGTCCGAATAAAATTTTCCGTTCGCGGCGCCGAGCATCGATCCTACGATTCCCGCGTAGCTGTCGGTATCGCCGCCGAAATTCACCGCGTCGAACATGGCGTCGATCGAATGGGGATTCCTCATGAACAGGGCGTACGAAATGCCCAAGGTCGTAAGCGCATAGCATGACGCGCCCATCTTGTCACCCCAATCGAAAGCGGATTTGATGACGGCGTCCGAAGAAACCACTCTGCCGGTCGAAGCGTCGGTCATGTCCATGAGTCGTTCGATTCGGTCCGTCACCCGGTCTTTCAGTCATTTCGCGGCATCCCCGTTTTCAAAGCGCTTGGCGTAACTCCACGCGTTGGTCAACGCGGCGTGCGCGTCGAATTCGCCATTCAGAAGGAGATCGACCAAAACTTTGTGGTGCACCAACGAGGCGACTACGGCTTCCGGCGATTTATGGGTCACGCGGGCATAATCGGCCACGTGCTGTTCCATAGCGCCGAAACTCGTTCCCGAGAGCGCCTCGTACGCCGCGAGGGGCGATTGTTTCATAAGCACGCCGTTTCCCGCGGTCTCGATTCCGCTTTCGAGCAACTTTCCGCCCTGCCTTATCGTCGCGAAAACCTCGGTGGTCGCCCTGCCGAAGCCGTACGGCCACCTTGCGGCCGAGGCGAGCTGTTCGCGGACGACGTTCCGTTGGTCGAGATGCCCGTCCTTCGTCAATGCCCGCAGCGTGGCGAAGGTGAGAACGGTGTCGTCGCTGTAATATCCTCCTTCGTCGCTGTCGGCGGGAAACCCGTCCTTAACGAACATGGCGTTATGCCGGGTCGGCAAGAATCCCGTCACGCGGTCGAACCGCTCGCGGATCTTTTCCGCCGTCTTCATTTCCGTCGGAACGCCCAAAGAGTCGCCCAGGGCGACTCAAAGGAGCATGGATTCGACTCTTTCTTCGATAGGGGCGTTTCGCATTTCGACGCGTGGTTACGGGTTTTTTATATCAATCGAAGGCGAAACGTCAACTCCTAAGCGTTTCCTATGGAAAAGCGGTCGCCAGTATCTACGCCATCTTCAAGAAACGTTCTTTCACGTCTTCCAAATCCTTTTTGACACGGTCGGACCAAACGGTGGGCTTGAGAGCGTCGGAAACGTTGGCCTTCACGCGTTCGCGGGCGGCTTCCACGGCCTTGACGTCGCTCTTTTCATCGAAGAAGGTCTTGCCGCTGGAGTAGACGAGTTTCAAGAGGCGCTTGCCTTGGATTTCTTCGGCTTCGTTGACGATGACGCGTTCGTTATCGCGGATTTCGACGTTGATCTTGCCCGGTACCGCGACCTTGCCGGCGTCGGCGGAGAGTTTTCCGGTGACGCCGTCTTCAGTTTCGGTGAGCTTGAACGCGGCAGAGAGCGCGTCGCGGGTCTTCTTGGTCGCGACCAAGAGACCGCCGAGTCCGTAGACGATGAACTGCTTCGGGTCGAATCCGGCCGCGGCGACCGCTTCTTCCACGCGGATGACGTCTGCGACGGAGGAAATGTCGGCGACGACCACCTTGTCCAACGCCGGGTCGAGCATTCCGCGGTCGCGGCACTGTTCCAATGCGTAGACGGCCTGGGCGGCGAGGTCGCCCGAGTCGAGGCGCATCCAGACGGCTTTTCCGCTCGCGCGGTATTCCTTCTTGAGTGCTACGGCCCGGTCGATGCCGCGGTACGGTTCGATGAGGTCGATGAGGAGGGCGATCTTCTCGTTCTTTTCGATCGCTTCGCGGAACGCCCCTTCTTCGGTGGGGTAGCTCGCGAGGAAACGGTGCGCGATGGTTCCCGCTGCGCGGAGGTTCGGCAAGGCGGCAGCCCCGGCATCGTCGGAGGTTCCTACGAGCCCGCCGCCTACGGCGAGGGCCTCGAGCGCATCGAAGTGGGTGCCGTTGTTCCAAGCGGAGCGGCTTCCGAATTCGACTACGCGACCCGATCCGAGAATGTTCTCAAGAACGTTGAGTTCGGTCGCGACCGCGCTCTGGTAGAAGAGGCGGAGGAAAATCGGTTCGAAGTGCGCGGCCATTTCGCCCGGTCCGGTAACCGAGAGGACCGGTTCGCCGGCCTTGACCAAGGTCCCGTCTTCCACTGCGCGGACGGTAATGGGCATGTACCCGTCGTTTTCGCGGACGACCTTCGCCCAAGCTTCGTAGTCGAAGTAGCCGTTTCCGCCCTTTTTCGTCTGGGCCTCAAAGAAGTCGCGGGCGAATTCGAGTTCGGCTTCGCTGATGCGGCGGCCGAGCACGCGTTTCACGATGTTGCGGACGCCGTAGGCGACGATGGGCGCGCCTTCGTAAAGCGGCTTGCGGAACGTGAGCGTATAGGTTTCCTCTTTTTTTCCCATCTCGCCCCGGGTGTGCGCCATGGTGCGGTTGTAGGTGTCGGTGAGGAGGATCTTGTTGAGTCCGGCGATTTCCTTGCGGAGGTCGAGATCGTCGATGGATTCGAAATCGGCGTACGAGATTTCCGGGAAATTGAAGCGGGCGTCCGCATAGGCGGAAGCGTCGAATTTGGAAGCGGGAGCGAGCATGGGATGAGATGGTTATTCGATTTCTATTCCGGCGGCGAGCATTTCTTCGATGGCGCGTTCGCCGTCGCCTTCTTTGAGGTTCACCGCGGCGATGCCGGAGCGTTGGACGATGACGCGGTCGAGGGTTCCCCCGTTTCGGAGCTTGGCGGCGTCGAGTGCGGTAGCCTTGATGCAGAAGTCGGTAGCGAGACCGACGATGCGGACGATGCGGATTCTCGATTCGGCGAGGACTTCTTCGAGCGTCTTGGCGCCCGGGGCCTTTTCGTATCCGTCTTGCGGACTTCCGATGAGGGCACTAACCCCTTCGAATCCCGAGTACCCGTCGTGCGTGTTCATGTATCCTTTGAAGATTTCGACGTCGATGGCGGATGTGTCGATTTCGCCGTATTCGGCACCCCGGGGTCCGGCTACGCAGTGGATCGGCCAGCTGTCGAAGTGGACGGATTTTTGCGGGTGCCAGTCGCGGGTGGCGATGACCATTCCGGATTTGGCGCGGTATTCCGAGACGAGCCGGGCTATTCTCGGCGCGAGTTCCGCTCCCCCGGTTACGGCGAGGGAACCGTCGATGAAGTCTTTCTGGTAGTCGACGACGATGAGGGCTTGGTTTTTCATAATCCTGCGTTTATTATGTAAATGTATTTATTACACTTATTATAGGACGCGCGGAATGGGAATCGGTGCTTCATGTCATCAGCAAACCTGATTCTTTCCGTCTCCGCTTTCTATTACGTGTACTTAATACACTTGCAATATATGTGCCTATTAAGTGTTGTCAAAACAATTTATAAAAAATCATCCGTTCAGGAGCGGGAACGCTGAAACTCGAAAGAAAAACTCCGGGACGACCCGGAGCTTTTCTTCATGAAAGCGGCTAGTGCAGGATCGCGGAACTCGGAGCCCCCTCGCCTTCGGTATCGAATTCGACCCCGCCGGTCGCAAGCGCCCCGGCTTCCCTGAAGAATCCGGAGAGTTCGGGATCGTGGCTGGCGAAGAAATCGGACAGCCGGCAGAGCATCGACGAATACGCGGTCCGGCGTGCCGGATCGGTCGCGCATTCACGGTACGTTTCGGCGAGCAGACGGGCGTCGGTCGCGAGCAGGTCGATGAGCGACTGTTCGCGGTCGTCTTTGGCCTCTTCGCCGTACGTGGCGAAACCGATGGCCCCTTCGTCGTGGCACGGAGCCAAAGCGCCGATGACGGTCACGTCGATTTCTTCTTGCCGGTCGGTATCTTCGGAGAGGACCACCGCGTCGGATACGAAACGGAAATACCGTTCCCCGGCTTCCGCACCCCTGAGGAACGTCACCGCGGAAGCGCGGAGCGCGACGAGTTTCGCCGGGAAGGTTTCCGCGGACGGGATTTCTTTCAGTTTCCCGTCGGCGGGAACGTCCTCGACGAGCGAGTCGGCGTAGGCTTCGTATTCGCGGCGGAGCTCCGGGGACAAATCCCCGAAAAGGACTCCCGGATGCGGCGAAAGGACGCACATTCCGGAAAACAGGTCCCCGGCATAGGAGTGGTATTCGGCGACCGCGCCGAAGTTCTCGGGAGCGGACGCGTCGATCTTGTCATAATATTCCTTCGCGGCGGCCATGCGGCCCTTCTCGCAAGCGTCCAGACATAGTCTCGGGGCGACTTCGGCGGCATACCGGGGGTCGAGGTAGAGCGCGCCGTAATGGTCGACGGCCTCGTCGAACCGCCCCATCGCGTATTCGAGATCGGCGAGCTTCTTCAACGCCGGCACGTTCCCTAATCGGTACGCTTCGGCGTAATGCCCGAGCGCCTTGGCCGGATCTCAGAATCCCACTTCGCTGTCGCCGAGCATTTCGTTCGCGAGCGGCGCTTCGTAATTCGCCACGATCGAGCGGACGCGCGAAAGCGCGTGTTCGGCGGAAGGGCGGACGATGGGCGCTCAGGCCTTGAAAGCGTCGATGGCGGTGGGCGAAAGTTCGCGGAACTGCGCGACGATCCTCAGAAGGAGCGCAGAGTTTTCCGAATCGTCGAGATTCGAACGCGAAAGCCATTCGGCGGCCGAAGAATATTCGTTTTTCGCCGCGAAACCGAAGGCGATGAGCGACGCGACCTCGGGAATGACCGGAAGATCCCAGAGCTTATGGGCCATGTTGGCGATCTCCTGCGTGAGCTCTTCTTCGTGCGCGAGGGCGTCGACGAGCAGAAGGGCGCCCACTCCGTGGTTGCGCATCCTGAACGGCATTTTCCGTCCGAAAGCCCAGGCTTTCACGCGAGGATAGTACGCGCTTCCGTACGCGGACGAAAGTTCGGCGAGGAGGCGGTTGCGGAAATCGATGACCGAGGGCGGAAATTCGGCATAGAACTTCTCCTGCGTTTTGAGCGATTCGACGATTTTCCCGAAAGAATACGCCGGAAGCGGCGCGTCGAGCAACGTGAACAACATGCGGAGTTCCTCGAAAAGGTCGAGGAAACGGTGATCGAGGAAGTGTTCGGAAACCTGCGCGAAACGGCGGTAGAGGGTGTCCGCGACCGTCGTGCGGTCGTCGGTGACGATCGATTCGCCGCCCGTGACGAAACCGTAGTGCGCCTCGGCGACGGCGGACGGGGCCGAACAGGCGTGTTCGGCAAGAAAACGGCTCGCGCCGCCTTCGACTTCCGCACTGCCGCTCGCGATGTCCGACAAAGCCCGAACGTAGGAACGTACGGCCACGGGATCGAGCAAGGTAAGTCCGCGGTATTCGAGTCCGCGAAGTTTTATCTCCCACGCTTCTTTCGATTTTTCGTCCAGATTTTTCAATTCGGCCTCGTCGAATTCGCGGCTGCCCTTGAGAAAGCGCGCGGTTTCCTTATCGGAAAGGTACGGCACGCGGTTGGGATCGCGAACGATGGCGCCGGCAAGGACCGATTCGACGAAAGCTCCTCCGCGAGCGTAGTCGATTGCCGAAATCAAGGAGAAAGGATTGAAATCTTCCCCCAGGTATTGGGCGATGCGCGCGTATTTGAAAGCGTCGGTCGTGCGTCCGGTTTTCAATGCCAACTCGACGATCCTTCCGAGGGAATCCTCGTCACGGAATTTTTCCCAATTGGCGACGTAGAGCGAATACGCCAACTCCTTATCGGTTTCTTCGACGTCCGAAGCGACGTTGCGGATGGTGGATTCGGGCGTTCCGTACAGCCCTTCGGCTTCCTGGTTGGCAAGGATGGAGACGATATCTTCGGCCGTTTTCGTACGAAGAACCGCTAAGAGATCGGTAAACGACGCCGCTTTCGGGACTTCGAGACCGTTCTCGGGAACGGACGGCAAAATCCGTCCGGGGGCGATTTTTTCGCCTCCGGAACGGAAATCTTCGAACTCCATGTCGGTACCGCACTTGAGAGCCATGTGGCGGGAATGAGGTGCTACGGTTTCGATATTACCGGACTGCCGTCCGTTTTAAAAACCCATTTTCTTCTTGCCACTGCGGTCGAGAAGTTTTTCATACCATGCGGTGATGGTCTTCTGGCGCATCTGGATGTCATCCACGGAAACGAGGATGGCTCCGAAGATCGAATCCAATCCCTTCATGGACGGACGGTATTCGGGATTGAACTTCTTTTCGAATTCGTAGTCGTGGCGGATAGCCTCGATGAACGAACCGACGTGCGAAGTGGTGAAGTCCTTCATTCTCGGGACGAATTCGTCCGCTACCGACTGGGCGTCGAGACCGGAATCGGCGAAGACCTTTTCGAGCCCGTTGCGTTTGACGTGGTTGGCGAACGCTTCGCGGACGATCTTTTCCGGCAAAGGGAGGTTGAACGGCACGATGCGGTCGAAGCGGTTCGGTCGGATGAGGCGGTCGGAAAGGCGTTCCGGATAGTTGGATGACGTGATGACGGTTACCGGCATCGATCCCACGCCTTCGAGGAAGTTGGTCATCGCCTGCGTGACGATGTCGGATTTTCCGCCCTCTTCGTTGATGAGCGTGTCGATATCTTCGATAATGATGATGATCGGGAGTTTGGTGTTCTCGTGGATGTCCGAGAGGCGCTTCTTGAAATCCGAAGCGTTCTTCGTCAGAAGGTCGACGAAGTCCATGAGCCCGATATTGACGGTGTTGGCGTTGAGATGGAGCGTTTCGCCGCCGAATTCGAATTCCTTCTTCGAAAGGAGGTTCAAGAGGAACTGGGACTTCCCGGTTCCGTAGAGGCCGACCAGCGCGGTGTGGTGGGCGCGTCCGGGCTTGCCGTGCTCTTCGTAGTATTCGCGGGAAAGCGGCCAGATGACGTTACGGACGAGTTCGCGGTACTGTTCTTCGAACACGGTGATGTCAAAGGTCGTGACGTTCTCGGTGGAAAGGCGGTTGTAGGCGCGGTAGATGAGCGTCCAGAGCTGTTTCGGGTCGATGAAGTCGCCCTGCGCGACGAAGCGCGAAGTCTGCGCGAGGAGGTAGAGGAATTGGTCCTGCGGAACGTCCGTGGAAATGCGGACGCGGGTTTCCCCTCCCTTTTCGTTGGGCTTGAGGAGAAGGAGGTTGGTATTCTCGAAGTCCTTCGCGTCGGTGAAGTACCCTACGTAGGTTTGGCGTCCCGCGACGGTCTTGATCGGGTGGCGGAAATCTTTCTGACGGGCGGAAACCGTGAGGAGTTCCGGAATGGCGCCGCGGAGGGTCGCCGCGAGTTCCTTCAGTTTGGCGAAGTCGAAATCGTTCGGCACGACCCATTCGAAAACGTGGTGCGCCACGTCGACGAGCTCGGGCTTTCCGTTGGCGTTCTGCGAAGGCTTTCCGTCCGGTCCGGTCTTGGCGAGGCGGAAATTGCAGAGGTTGTAGAAATCGGGGTACTTCAATCCGAGGTCGAATTTCTCGTCCATCTGGCGGACGGCGTTGAAAAAGTACGTTCCGAAAACGTAGCGGGTCTTCGGTTCGCCGTAGAGCTTGATGCCGAGATAGGTCGAAATGTCGTAGAGGAACCAGTTCGGGTTGATGAACCCGTTGGCCTCAACTTCGCGGAGTTCGAGGTCGAGTACCTTGGCCACCTGCGCGTTCACGGGCTTTTCCACCGGAGCGAGGAGGTTGGACGCGAGGTTCTGTTGCCCGTCGTTATCGGTAAGCCCTACCGAACGCTTGAGTTTGGCGACGTTGATCTGGAGTTCCGGGTGGTCTTCGGCGAATTGGATGATGAGGTCCGCGTCGAGCCCGAACTCGTCCATGAGGGAATCGAGGCTGTCCCAACTGGTCTGGTTGGTGAAATACGCTTCGTGGAAACGGAGCGCCGCGTCGGACATGCCCACCGCCTCGTTCAAACCGCCGATCATGTCCTCCGGATGGATGGAAAGGGCCGAATAGAGAGAGCGGAGACGTTTTTTCACATAGGAATCTCGGCTTTCGCCCGATGCCACGCGGGAAGCGCGTTCGCCTTCCGGCAGGAGGTCGTACCGCTTGCCGATTTCGTTTTTCAACACGAAAGTCGCGAGCTTTTTGCGCGAAAGCGGACGCATGGCGAGAATCTGGGGAATTTCCACGACTCCCGCGGCGTCGGCGTCGTACGTCATGACGGCGTTATAGCGGCGGAGGGTTTCGTAAAAGGCGAGGAAGAAGGTTTTCTGATCCTCCTCTTCTTCGTTTCCGATTTCTTTCAACACCTTGCGGATCGCGTCGGCCTGTTTTTTGGGGTCGAGCTGCGAATCTTTCGCCAACACCGAAAGGGTGCCCAAAAGCCCGGATCCGAGCTGGAGCTTACGGGAAGTTACGGAGACTTTCGGTTTGTTGTCGGCTACTGCTTTTTCAGCCTCGGAAGCGAGAAATTCCGGAGCTTTGTCGGGTGCGTTCATTCGCGAATGTTATCGGTTCAACCTTGCGTTTATAACGTCACTCTTGACTAAGTCAAACGAATATGCGGAAAGATTGGTTTTCCCACCTTCCGCGAAAAAAATATAGCCCCGGTTCCCCCGGGGCTATAAAAGAAAATTCAGCTATTTCGCCGCAGCGACCGAAGCGTCCAAAATCGAGAAGAATTCTTCCACGCTCTTGAAGTCCATGATCTTGTCGTTCACGTAGATCGACGGGGTATGGTCGAGCCCGAGGCGGTCGCCGTCCTGCATGTCCTTTTTCATGCGGTTCACGTACCATCCTTCCTTCAGGCAGGTTTCGAACGCCGGTATGTCGGCGACTCCGGCGAATTTCGCCACTTCGAGACGTTCCGCATCCGTAACGTCGACGTTCGCCTTGGCTTCCTCGAGCGTGTACATCTTTTCGGAGAACTCGGTGAACTTGCCCTGCGAAAGCGCGCAGAACGACGCTACGGCGTCGCCTTCGGCGTTCTGGTGCTGCGGGAGCGGGTAGCTCTTGTAGACGAGCTTGACCTTGCCGGTATCGACGTAATCCTTCACGAGCTTTCCTTCGATGAGCGAATGGAAGCGCTGGCAAGCCGGGCACTGATAGTCGGAGAAAATCTTCACTTCGACCTTCGAAGCGGCGTTGCCGAGGACCGGGGATTCGATTTCTTTCGAAACGGTGGAAGTCCTCGCCGGCTGGAGGGTAGAGGTGCCGGTCGGTCCCGCGGAGCAGGAAGCGAGCGCGAAAGCGGAAACGATCGCCAATGCGGCGGTGGTGGTTTTTTTCATAGGGAAAAGAAAGTGCCCACCGATGATAGGGATAAAAACGATTGCGTAAAGCCCGGGTTGATATGCCGGCGTTTTGCGCTACTATTGCCGGTCACGGAACCTTTTTCCAAAGACCGCCGCAAGCCGGCGAATACTCCCAACTCCAAAAAACATGTCCTTCGAACTGGGGCCCCTCCCCTACGCTTACGGCGCCCTCGCTCCGTGGATTTCGGAAGAAACCCTCCAACTCCACCACGGCAAACACCACAAAGCCTACGTCGACAATCTGAACGGCCTCGCCGCGGGAACCGAACTCGAATCGAAATCCCTCGAAGAAATCGTGAAGACCGCCGCTCCGGGCCCGGTTTTCAACAACGCCGCGCAAATCTGGAACCACACGTTCTACTTCGAATCTCTCGCGCCGAACGCCGGAGGCGAACCTACGGGCGAACTCGCCGCGCGAATCGCCGCGGATTTCGGTTCTTTCGCCGAGTTCAAGGCGAAGTTCTCGGAAGTCGCGATCAAAACCTTCGGTTCCGGCTGGGGCTGGCTCGTAAAGAAACCCGACGGCTCGCTCGCGCTCGTCTCCACTTCGAACGCCGCCACCCCGCTCACTACCGAAGACGTCCCGCTTCTCACCTGCGACGTCTGGGAACACGCCTACTACGTCGACTACCGCAACCGCCGCGCGGAATACGTGGAAAAATTCTGGAACCTCGTGGACTGGAACGTGATTTCCAAGAGGTATTCGGCCTAGTCCCTCCTGAAAAACGGAAAAGAAAACGCCCCGGATTCCGGGGCGTTTATCGTTCGTCAGCTGGGCCGATTAGCGTTCGACGGGGTTTTTCGATCCGAGCGCGTCAAGCGATTGGTCGAGTTTTCTCAATGCCGAGACGAACTCTTCTTTCTGGACTTCCGTCAGTTCGGCACGATCGAATTTCACGGACATGATGCGGATGAATTCGGACGCGACGTACCGTACGGCATGGTCGAATTCTTTCCGAAGATCCGGACGTACGGCGAGGGACGGCGAAATTTCCGCGAGCGTGGAGAGCCGGTCGGCGATGAAAAGCACCTTTTCGAAGTTCTCTCCGCCGATATCCGCGCCTTCGAGTTGCGATATTCCGGTCGCGACGTTCGAAAATTCGCCTTTGATGGCGTCGACCGCATCCGCGAGACGCGCCTCTTCTTCGGATGCGCGAAGGTCTTCCTGCAGGGCGTTTTCCGCCATTTTCGACAAGGATTCCGTCGGTGCGGACCTGCCCGCATTCGTATCGATGGACATTATTCGGTGACGTTACGGGCGTATTCCTTTAAAAATTTCGCGTCCTCGGCGATGGACTCGAGGGCTTCGCGAATGTCTTGCAAGAGCGACGTCGCCTGTCGCAGGCGTTCTTCGATCATAGGGACTCTGGAGTTACCTCCCCATTTTGCCATATCGTCCGTCCGCTGGCAAAAAACCGTGGAAGTCCCGGGTCGAACGAAAGAAAAACCCCTCTTTCGAGGGGTTTTCCAAAGCTGAAGAGCTGACTAAACGGAAACGTTGATAGCCTGCGGTCCCTTCTTGCCCTGTTCGATGTCGAACGTGATGGCCTGACCTTCTTCGAGAGCTTCGAAAGCCGAAGCACCACCGAGAACACCAGTGAAGTGGAAGAATACGTCGGAAGATCCATCTTCCGGGCGAGCGAAGCCGAAGCCAGATTCCTTCTTGAGCTTCTTGACGGTTCCCTGCATGAGGAGAAAAAAAAGAAAAGTAATTCCGTATATGCTTCGCCCCCTTCATCGCTTTGGGTAGGTTCCGACCTATACGGGAGTCATTGTACCACGTTTTCGGAAAAGCAAAAGTTTTTTAATAAAAGCGTCCGGTATTTTGCGCTGGGCCAGGAAATAGGGCATACTGAACTAACTGGAACCATGGATAAAACGCAATACCTCATATCCGTTTTCGAACGGCTCGCGAAAGAATCGCCCACCATTGCGGAGTACTCCGCGTACCTTAAGGGCGGACGGGCAACGGATGCCGATATCGAAACCCTCTATTCGCTGGTTTCCCAAATTATGGAATCCACCGCTGCGAAAATGACCGGAAAACGTGCTGCGGCACTCACCGCAATGCTTACGGGACTCCGAGAGAAAGAACGTGAGGAATCGAAGAACGAACGGGCGGAGGACGTGCTTGAAACATTTTTCTAAAGACCCATGAACGAACGATTCTGAGATTCCCCCGAACGAACGCAGGATTCCGTACCTTCCGCTACGGAAAAAGCTACGGAGTCGGTTCTCGCGAGCCCGGAAGCCGCGCAAGACGCGGCGGCGCAGATCGAATCCAAACTCCCGAAACTTTCGGGAAACGAATCCGCCAAAGAGTCTTCGGACGCCATCAAGGGCGAACTGACCGCGGAGAACGTCCGAAACATCAACGAATACGTCAGGAACGCGATCGACAGCAATGGCGTGGCCGGAAAGGTCGAGCTTCAGTTGGTCATGATGAACGCCCTCGCGAATTCGCCGGACCTCAAAGGCAAGTTCCCCACTCTTTGCGACGAGTTGAACCGCTTAGGGTGTCTGGATGGCAAGGCCTGAGCCACCGTCGCCGATTCTTTCGCCGCTATCCAACAGATCAAACCCACGCTCGAAAAGGCCGGATACTACCTCAACACCGACGTACTCAGTTCGGGGGATTTCCTCATTCCCGTAGAAGGCAAGGTGAACCCGAGCAAGGACAAGCTCTCGAAACTTTACGGCCCCGACCTTCCGGAACTCCAACCCGTGACCGTCATCAACGACCCGAAGCTCGAAAAACAGGGATACCAGATCGCCGGTTTCGGCCTTTTGAACGGAGGGAACATCGATTCGAACCTGAAGACTTACGTCGAAAAGGGGCGTTTCACGCAGGAACAGGCGGACGGCTTCGATATGGAAAACGTACGCCAGGCGACCGTGAACCACGAAGAATCGCACCGTGTACTTAAAGAACTCTACGGTTTCCCAAACCGCCAGCCGCTTTCCCCGGAAGAAGGCAAGAAATGGGCGGCCGAAGGCGTGGATTTCGTTCCGAACAATTCCGTCCAGGTCGACGAATTCCTCGCCCATTCGGTAGGGATGGCGACGGACAAATACGAAATCATGACGAACATCGGCAACGCGCTTTCCGAATTCAAGCAGGATCCCGCCACCGGGGAAACCAGTTTCCAAATCGGCGACAAGAACGGCGACTATGCCCTTCTCCAGACCTTCGTCATGAACGAGGTCGCCCAAATTTTCGAAGAAAAGGGGGTGAAGGATTTTCGAAGGCACGCCGAAGGGAAAGCCTCGTCGTACAACGAAGGCGTCGCGACCTACAACGCCGAATACGAACATATGGAACGCGAGCTCGCCGAAATGAAGGCGAACGGCGAAAGTCCGGAAGCGATCGCCCACCTCGAAGGTTCCATGCAGCGTTTCGGCGAATTCGCGAATCCCCAGGCCCGCTTCGACCGGATGCAGAACGGATGGAACGGCCTGACGAAGGACATCGTTTCGAATCTCACCGATGCCGACTACCAGCGCATCTCCGATAAGTGCATGACCCAGGCGAAAAAATACCTCTCGCAGATCGAATCCACCTACGGCAAGAAACAGGCTCCGGCAACAGGCCCTACCGCAACCGTTTAGCCGCATGAAAAATCCCCCGGAATTCCGGGGGATTTTTTTCGATTAGTGGACGAGGACCATGATGATAGGTTCCTTGCCGACTTCGTCGAAGACGATGTCGTGGAGCTTTTTGGACACGTGCTTCTTGAAGTGGTGGGCGTCCGGGAACTTCGTGATGTCCTGGGCGAGGGTCATCTGGATGAAGTCGCGCATGCGGGCTTCCATCCTCGGGAAATTCGTGAGCTCCGGAAAACCGGCGCAGTCGAAGTTGATGAGGTACTGGCCCGGCTTCTTCGCGATGGAAACCGCGATGGTTCCGCCGGTCATGAGCTGCTGGCGCTCGTGGAGGTGTTCTTCGTTGGTGTAGCCGATGGTGTAGCCGTCGACTTCGATGAGACGGTGCGGAACGTAGTCGTCGGTTACGCGGAACGAATCCTTGGTGAATTCCATGATCTGCCCGTTGCGGCCGATGATGACCTTGTCCTTCGCGTATTCCATGTCGTACGCGTTGCGGGCATTTCCGTGGAGCATGTGCGGGTAGCCGTAGATCGGCATGTACACTTCCGGACGGATGAGCGAGATCATCTTCTTGGTATCTTCCTGGCGGGCGTGTCCGCCGGCGTGGATTTCGGATTCCTTGTATTGGTAGATCTTCGGACCCTGGGCGAGGATGACGTCGAAGAGGCCCTGTACGGAGCGTTCGTTGCCCGGGATGACCGACGACGAGAAGACGACGGTGTCGTCCGGCTTGAGGAAAGTGTCCTTGGATTCGCCGGTCGCGATGCGCATGAGCGCCGCGTAGCGTTCGCCCTGGGCGCCGGTACAACAGATGGTGACCTGGTCGTCAGGAAGGCGGTTGGCGTCTTCCATGGTGATGATAGTCCCCACCTTCGGACGGGCGTACCCGAGCTTCATGGCGATGTCCATGTAGTTGTTCATTCCGCGTCCGAGGAGAACGACCTTGCGGTTGAACTTTTCGGCGGCGGCGACGATGATCATGACGCGGTCGATAATCGACGAGAAGGTCGCGGTGATTACGCGGCCCTTCGCTTCCGAGAAGATGTCCTCGATGGATCCGATGACTTCGGATTCCGAAATCGACGAACCGCGGAGGTGGGCGTTGGTGGAGTCCGAAAGGAGCGCGCGGACGCCGCGGTTACCGATGGATTCGAGGAGTTCGTAGTTGGTGGACGGGCGGTACGGAAGCGGGTTCTTGTCGAACTTCCAGTCGCCAGTGTGGACGAAGCGCCCTACCGGGGTCTCGATGAGGAGGCCGACGGAGTCGGGGATGGAGTGGTCGACGGTGAACGGCATGACGGAGAAGTTGTCCGAAATTTCGATCTGAACGTCGCGCTCGTAGTGCTTCATGTTGGAAAGCGGCGCGTTGATTTCGGCCTGCTTCATGGCGATGAGCTCGTAGGCCATCGGGGTCGCGTAGAGCGGGGTGTTGAGGCCGAGCTGCTTCATGGCGAACGGAACGGCGCCGATGTGGTCGATGTGTCCGTGGGTAATGCAGATCCCCACGACCTTCTTGCCCTTCACGTAGGAAAGGTCCGGGATGGAGCACTGGGTTCCGAACTGGTACTGGTCGGCGAACTGGAGGCCCATGTCGACGATGAGGATTTCGTTGCCGTATTCGAAACCGATACAGTTGAGGCCTACCTGCTCGAGGCCTCCGAACGGAACGATGCGGAGCGTGTCGGCCGGAGCGTGGACGTGCGCCTTGTGTTCCGGGTACGGGGCGTGCTTCTTGAGGGCCTGCGCCGGGGTGACGAACGGGAAATTGCGCTTGGAGCGGAATTTCGGGATAGTGACGAAATTCGCGCCCGGTCCTACCGGAGCGTTATCGACCTTGCCGCCCTTCGGGCCGGCATTCTTGAAGTACCCCTCGCGGCGCGGAGCCGGAGCGGAACCTTCGTGGTGGCGGGGAGCGCCGGAGCGTCCTTCGTGACGCGGAGCGCCGCCGTGCGGCTTGCCCCCGCGACCGCCCTGGCGGCGGCCTTCGCCTACCGGAGCGCCTTCCGCGGATGCGGCATTGATT
>JBAQKV010000072.1:0-2075 GCA_049301335.1 Patescibacteria group bacterium | reverse complement strand
GGGTATGGGTGTCGAATATCATATCGGCATTGTACCTCGGCGGACCGCTTTTTCAATTCGCGGAAATTCTCCGTTTTTGACGGCCGCGCGCCTCTATGGTAATATGCGGGCATGACGACCATCAAGCTCGACAGATCCCAGTACACGGTACTCCCGGATGCCGAAAACCTTCCCGACGACGCGCGGGAGGCCTTTTATGCCACCAAGCTCCGCCTGGAAAACCTCATTGGAGCGGAAATCGACATCGAATCGGCGGAAGGGAAGGAACGTTTCAATTACGCGGTCTTCAAAGCGGTGATGATCCGCATGTACGAAAACCTCGACGACCCGTATGTTCCGCTCCACGTCGCGAACGCCGTTAGGAAACTCCTTTCGGAGATGAATACCACGTTCGAATTCAAATCCCCGTCCGAAGCGTTGTCTTTCAAATTCCCGAACGGACTCACTTTCATAGAATCGCTCTACGAGTGCGGATACTTCGACGGTGCGGCTACGAAGCGCAAGCGGCCCGACGCCATGGGGAAACAGGTAATCGTCGATCCGAAGAAGAACGTCGAATCCGTTGAAAAAATCGCCAAGGCGTACGACCTTCCTGAAGTCGAGTCCTTCCGTCAAACGGCCCTCCGCATCGCCGGATGCTTGAACCGCGTCATCGAAGCCGACGGGAGCCCCAGCATGGATTGCCGCATCGCTTCCGGCAGGCTTTTCAAAGCTCTGACGCGGGAAGGCGGCATGGATCCGAACGAAGTCGTCGGAAGTTTCGACGAATCCGCTTTCTACCTGATGGCGAAGTACGTAGTGGATCCGAGGAATTACGAAGCCCTCTCTTGGTCTATCAAGGCGTTCCGTCAGATTTTCTCAGAATTCGACCCGTACGCGAAATACCTTCGCGTCATCAATCCTTTCGTCGTAGACCGGAAGGGTGTTAGGATTTTGGATGCCATGCGCACGCAGTCCCGCGAGGCTTCTCGGTACGTCGCCGACGACGAACTCCTGGACGTCGCTTTCCGTCGCACGAGCTGGCTCCTGTCCGAGCTCGAAGGCGATTGGAACATGATCATGGAAGCGAACCTCGATTCCCCGACTTCCCGCAAGCTGCGTGACGCTTACCGGGCATAGCATGAAGTCTTCCCGTATCGACCATTTCCTTTCCGTTATCGAAAAGGAATATCCCGACATCAGGACGGAATTGGATTACGAAACCCCTTTCCAATTTCTCGTAGCGGTCATGCTCTCGGCCCAAACGACCGACAAACAGGTGAACAAGGTCACGCCGCCGTATTTCAAGATCGTCCGAACGCCCGAAGACGCGCTCCGCGTTCCTCCGGATGAGACCGAAAAACTCCTTTCCGGGGTCAATTACTTCAGGACCAAGGCCAAACACGTCCGCATGACGGCCGAAGTGCTCGTACGGGATTTCGGGAGCGAAATTCCCCGTTGACTGAAGGAGATCCAAACGCTTCCGTGAGTAGGGATAAAAACGGCCAAGGTCGTCCTCAGCGTGCTTTACGACCTTCCGTTCGTAGGGGTCGATACGCACGTGCACCGCGTACTGAACCGTCTCGGCATCGTGAAGACGAAAACTCCCGAGGAGACCGACAAGGCGGTAGAGAAGAGATTCACCACCGCTCAAAAAATCGGTTCGCACCATCCGCTCGTGCTCTTTGGGCGGTACCGTTGCCTCGCGAGAAAACCCCGGTGCCCCGACTGTCCCCTCAAGGACGAATGCCCGTCATCGGAAGCGTAGGCTTCGCAATCGCCGACGTTTCGTTACGCGAACGAAAAAAAAATTCCCCGGAAGGGGAATTTTTCGAGTGTGACGACGTGGCGGAATCCTTTCGGATCCGAAACGTTCGCCGTATCCGGCCCCCCATTTTTCACGGAATTCCGGGAGCTATCGCAGAATGCGGCCGCATGGGGGTTGGCGAGGGCCAGGGAAGACGCGTTCGGCGAACAAATCCGAAAAACCGAACGGCTTGTGGGAACTGAGTCCCACCGCCCAACCGAAAAAAGGTAAAACGGATACGGGACTCTGACGCCTTTTTTCCAAGAGGCTTCCGGGCAGGGGTTGTTTT
>JBAQKV010000071.1:0-2341 GCA_049301335.1 Patescibacteria group bacterium | reverse complement strand
GATACAGGTAGAACCGCCTCCGCTTGAGGAGGAAGAAGAGCTGCTGCTGGAACTCGTGATTCCCGTGGTAGTTCCGCCATCTTTAAGCGCTCCGGTCAAAGAAAGGTTGGTCGGGGACATGTCACGGATAAGTCCGCTGGACGCGCCGGTCGCCGTTACCGCAGGGGTGGGGAAGTTTCCGGTAATTGCCGTGATCCCCGTGCTCTGGATTCCGGCAACCTGTACGTAGCTGCTGATTTTTTTCTTTCCGTTGACGAACTGCGTGGAATCCGCCGCCCCTACGACGGGGTAGGAGGTATTGACCGCACCGGTAGCGGCCGCGAGGGCGGTAGGCCAGAACGGAATGCCGAGTTGGGCTACCTTGAATTTGTCTTTGTTGAGCTTAAGCTTCACGTAGTCGGGATTGCCCGCGGTATAGTTCGTATTCGCATCGTCCCAATTTCCGCCGGAAAGCGTGACGGGGTTTACGCCGTCGAAATATACGATCGCGCCCGAGAGTGCCGATCCCGTTGCGGAAAAATCGTGCACGATATAGTAACGCGGGGTATTTCCGGTCAACGCGCTTTCCGCGGTGATGGCCGTATAGACGGAACGTATGTTCGCTTTGACGGCCGAATCCTTCGCGTCCTGCGAATATCCCGAAAGGGCGATGAACCCTATTGCGGCGAGAACGGCGAGTATGGTGACGACGACGATGAGTTCGGCGAGGGTGAATCCCGAATTGCGGAACGCTTTCTGGAATTTTTTGAGCGTTTCCGACTTGGCGTTTTTAGTGGTCACGACCGTGAAAGTTAGATGTAACGCTCAAAGTATACGACCGTTTTTGCATAAAATCAACCAAAAAACTCGGCCTTCGTGAAAATCTCGGAATTATGCCCTCCGCCCCTTTAAAATCCACCCCTCCGCCGATTCGACGGCCACTTCGGCGAAAGAGCCCGTCGGCAGTTCCTGTTCGCTTTCGAAAAAGATTTCTTTGTAATTCGCGGTCCTTCCGACGAATCCTCATTTCTTCCCTTTTCCGGTTATCATGACCCGTTCGGTTTTTCCTACCATGAGTTCGTTCCGCATTCTCGCCATTCGTTCGAGCGCGGCGTTTGCCCGGTTCCAGCGGTCGGCTTTCGCGTCCGACGGCACGTCGTCGCCGAGGCGGTCGGTAGCGAAGGTGCCCTTTCTGGAAGAATATCTCGCAAGGAAGACGAAATCGAACGCGCATTCTTCGATGGCGCGGAGCGTGGCTTCGAACTCTTCTTCGGTTTCGCCGGGAAATCCGACGATGACGTCCGTAGAAATCGAGAACGACGGATCCTTCGACCTGAGATAGTCGACCTGGGCCTTGAAATCGGCGTACGTGTGTTTGCGGTTCATACGCCTGAGCACGGAGTCCGAGCCCGATTGGAGCGCGAAATGCAGATACGGCGTCATCGCCGGTACTTCGAAATGCGCGTCGAGGATGTCGCGCGTCATGTCGTGCGGGTTCGAACTGGTGAACCGGATACGCTCCAATCCTTCCACCGCGCCTACCGCTTCGAGAAGCTCCCGGAAAGGGGTTTTCGTTTCCGTGCGCAATTCGGCGTCCACGTTCCACGTGAGCGATTCCGGATTCCAGAGCTTGGCTCTGGTTTCCTTGCCGTAACTGTTGACGTTCTGTCAGAGAAGGCAGACCTCCTTAGCCCCTCCCGCTACGGCTTCGCGGACTTCCGTTACGATCTCTTCCAGCGGGCGCGAAGTTTCGCGTCCCCGGGTATGGGGAACGATGCAGAACGTGCAGAAGTTGTCGCACCCCGTCTGGATTATGACGTTGGCGCTCGACGGGTTTTCGCGGGATTGGCGCATCTTGAGGTATTCTTCCCATTTTTCATCGTTTCCCACGTCCGTTCCGGTAACGACCGAAAGGATTTTCGGCAAATGCCCGGTCTCTTCGATGCGGAATACGAAATCCGTATCCTCTTCGGACCTGAGAAGGATGTCGTCGTCCCAGTTGAAGATCGATTCGGAAGAGGGGAGGAGGGTGATTTTTCCTCCGTTCGCCTTGCGCGCCGAGTCTTCGAGGTATTTCTTGGCGAGTCCGGTTTTGCGGACCATGCAGCCGGTAATGCCGACCTTCACGTCTTTGCCGACGGTTTCTTTCAATTTCTTCACTTCATGGGCGAAGCCGAAAACCCGGTCTTCGCCTTTTTGACGGACGCTGCAGGTATTGAGTATGACGACGTCGGCCTTTGCCGGGTCGAGAACCTTCCGCAAACCCGATTGCAACAGTACCATGTTGATCTTTTCGGAGTCCGCGTAGTTCATTTGGCAGCCGAAAGTCTTTACGTAATAGGCTGCCGGCGCGGTGGGGTTT
>JBAQKV010000070.1:0-4344 GCA_049301335.1 Patescibacteria group bacterium | reverse complement strand
TTCGCTCGTGCGCGAAAAATTTCCGGAAGCCGAAATCCACCTTTCGGTCCAGGCCAACAACACCAACTGGGCACAGATCAAATTCTGGCAGAAGATCGGCATCACCCGCGTCATCCTCTCCCGCGAGCTCTCGCTTCGCGAGGTGCAGGAAATGCGCGCGGAATGCCCGGATATGGAACTCGAATTCTTCGTGCATGGCGCCATCTGCATGGCGTACTCGGGACGCTGCCTCCTTTCCAACTACTTCTCGCACCGCGATCCCAACCAGGGGACCTGCTCCCACTCGTGCCGCTGGGAATACAAGGTGTTCAAAAAGGACGCTTCCGAAGAGGAACTCTACGATTCCACCGGCCGCCCGGAGGATTACGTTCCGCTCACGGGCGAGTTCTACCTCGAAGAAACCGAACGTCCGGGCGAGATGCTCCCGATCGACGAGGACGAACACGGAACCTACATCATGAACAGCCGCGACATCTGCCTTCTGTCGTACCTTCCGGAACTCGTCGACGCCGGAATCATCAGTTTCAAGATCGAAGGCCGTTCCAAAACCGTCAACTACATCGCGGGCGTCGGCAAAGCGTACCGCATCGCCATGGACGCCCTCGAAAAGGGCGAAGCGTACGACATGGAGAAGCTTTCGCGCGAAGTGTTCGCCATTTCCAATCGCGGATACACTCCGGGGTTCCTCGTCGGAAATCCGGGAGAAAAGGGCATCTGGTTCGAAAAGAACGGAGAAATCAAAGAAGAAGAATTCATCGGCATCGTCAAATCGTACGACGCATCCACCGGTCTTGCGCGGCTCGAGGTCAAGAACCGATTTGACGTTTGAGATACCGTTCGCATAATCAATCCGAAAGACGACTTCGAATTCGTACTCGAAAGGATCGTAGGACCGGAAGGTGACGAGAAGACTTGCGCCCATGGCGGAAGCTTCGACGTCGACGTCTTGGTACCGAGGGATCCGGGCGAATTCGCGCTTCTTCGCAAGATGCCCCCTAAAAAATAAGCCATGGCCACCGCCGCATCCGCCCCGGACCACCTGCCTACGAATGCGACGGAAACCGTTTCCGCTACCGAATTTCCCAAAAAAGCCGCCATCGCCGACCGCGTGGCGGCCTTGCTCGTCCGTCCGAGCGAAGTCCGATTCAAGGATTTTGAAGACCCGAACTATTCGTTCGCCTGAGCGGTACAGGATTACGGTAACGTTTTCGCTCCGTTGACCCTGGTTGCCGGAGGGTTCGAACTTGAAATTTCCATGTCGATTCTCAGAAGCGCGAGAGAACTCGGAATTCCTGGAATCGCGGAATATTTTTGCATGAAAGCGATTTCCGGAGGGGTGTCGATGGATCGTGAAGGCGTGAAAGCTTGGGAAAACGTTCCCGCCCCGACGAAAGCCAAACTCGCTTCCATTTTTCACGAACGCTACCTTTCCGGTTTCGACTGGAGGCAGATGAGCGTCGTCGACCTCGTCGAACAGGACGCGTACCTTCTCGATTTCCTCCTCCGCGGCGAATGGCCGGACGAATCCGACAAGAAGGCTTGCCGCCATTTCATCGAAATCCTCTGAACCGTTGCCGAACGCGGCACTCGCCGGATACGTCTTCTCGAGAGTCCGGAACTCATGGAAAACGAAATCGAATGTTCGAGGAGGCCGTAATCACTAAAAATCCCCGTCCTCGCGACGGGGATTTTTTTTCGAAGACTACTCCACGCTTTCCCCTTCCGTCACGCGGTCTTTTCCGTCAGTGACGACCTTGGTTCCGGCAGTCAATCCTTCGATGAGGACGTTTCCGTCTCCGCGGGCCGTAACTCTCACGGTTTTCGAAACGGCCTTCCCGTTTTCGACCACGAATACCGACGGTACGAGGTAGCGGGTGACGATGGCCGATTCGGGCACGGTGACGCCCTCTTTTCCGGTTCAGGAGACCTTTACGCGCACTCGGTCGCCCACGTTCGCGACGTCTTTGGATACCGAAACTTCCGCCTTCCTTTTGGAGTTCGAAAGGGAATCCGAATTCCCCACCGAAAGCGCCGTTCCGGTAAACGATTTTCCGGTTTTTACGGATTCCAGAGGAACCGCCGACCCGACTTCCAATGCCGCGACCGACGAATCGAACGAGAATTCGACCTTCGGGTTTTCCGTGTCCGAAACCTGGAGCACCGGCATGCCGGCGGAAGCCATGGATCAGACGTCCTGGTATTTTTCGGTGACGACGCCTGCGAACGGGGCGCGGATTTCGGAATATCCGGCGCGCTCCCCGGAGAGCGCGAGGCCGGTTTCCGCTTCGCGCTTCTTCGCGCGGGCTTCGCTCGCCTGGGCGTCGGTTTCCTTGACCTTCGCTTCCATTTCGCGCTGGGCCATTTCCGCTCCGGCTACGGCTTTTTGGTAATTCTGTTCGGCAATGGATACCCCGTCTTCTTTAACCTTCACGGCGATTTCGAGCGCATCGAGGTTGCGTTTGTCATCGCTTCCGGAAACGGTTTTTCCGCTTTTTGCGAGTTCCAGCGAAGTTTCTGCGAGTTTCACGGCGTCGCGGAGGGAGGCGAGCTGGAGTTCGCGGTTCTTTTCGAACGAGGCGATGGAAGTTTTGATTCCGTCGACTCCGCCGCCGTTCGGCGAAAGGATGGAAGATTCGAGGTTCGAAAGGAGCGAGTCGGTTTTCTGCTCGTAACCGGCGATCGCCGCGGCGTCGAGATAGGTGGATTCGACGGTTTTTTCGAGAACGCTTTTGAGCGCGTGGAGGGCTTCGCGTTCGAGCACGAGGGTTTTCGACGCTCGGACGAGCGCTTCTTTGGCGACGTCGAACGGAACGTCGGTCTTGCCTGCCACGTTGGCGTAGTACCAGGCGTAGGTTTCTTCGTAGCTGCCGTTGAAAGCTCGGAAGGCCGTGTCCGCACGGGCCATGGTCGAAGAATCTTTGGCGCCGAGATAGTTTTCGTAGGCGTCGTTCTTGTGACGGTTCTCTTCGGTCACGCCGATGATCCCGTCGGCGAAATCGCGACCGGAACGGGCGGTGACGAACGCGCCGGCGAGCGATGCCAGGGCGGACGACCGAAGCGAAGATTCCTGTTCGCCGAGGAGCGAAGTCGTGTTTTCGAGTTGGGTCTTAGCGAGCGAAAGCGACTGTTCGGCCGCCGTTACGCGTTCGGACGCGGAGAGTGCCGATCAGGAGAGCGTGAGACGCGAATTCTCGAGGTTTTTCCGAGCGAGTTCGAGGTCGCGCATGGCGAGCGTTTTTCCAGTTTCCGCGGTTTTCACGTCGGCTGCCGAAACCTGCGCGCGGCTTTCGGCGAGGGCACGGGTGGAATCCCCGATAGCGAGAATGGCCGATTGGACCTGTTCCAAATCGCTCGCGCTTCCCGCGTATCCGGCGGCGGAAATCCCCGCTTCGCGGTTGTCGACGGCGGCGAGGAGCTGGCCTTTTTCGACCCGGTCGCCCACGGATACCGAAACGGAGGAGATCCGTCCCGGGGCCTTGAACGAAAGGTCGGCGACGTTTTTCCCGCGTACGACCGCGACGGTGCCTTCGGAATGGATGATCGTTCCGGTTTCGGCGAGCGCGAAAGAGAGTCGTTTCTTAGGCGCTTCGGCTTCTTTCCGCACGATGCGAGGACGACGGCCGTGAGCGTTACGGCGATGAGGGATTTGGCGTTCATGGAGTGGGCGTTAGGGGCTTACTTCGAAAAGAACAGGGAAACCGTTTCTTCTACGACTTCCTTCGGAAGCGGGTCTTCGCATCCGCCACCGCAGCGCTTTTGGGCGAGGGAATCGGCGAGGGCGAGGAAGAGTTCGGTTTTTACGGACGACCATCCGAACCGTTCGGCGAGCGTCTTGGAACATTCGCCCACGAGCGAGGTTTTGAGCGACGCGATCTTTTCCTTAACGGAATCGATTTTACAGTAGCCCTTTTGCGAAGCGACGGAGAAGAGGTTGCGGTTTTCGGAAGAAGACTCGACGAACGCCCGCACGAGCGCGGAAGGTTCGAACGAAAGGCTTTCGAGAACGGTTTCGCGGTAGCGGTCGAACGAGTCGGAAAGGATCTCGGTGAACATCGCTTCCTTGGAAGGGAAGTGGTAGTAGAGCGAAGCCTTCTTCATGCCGAGGGCGAGCGCGATTTCGTCCATCGAAAGGTCGGAAAACGACTTCCGGTAGAAGAGGTCTTCGATCTTGCGGAGGATTTCGGATTTGGAGGACATAGGGAGAAAATGGAAATGTATGGGAAGGGCGTCGGAGTCGGAACCGGGCGATTTCTGAGGCCGATAGTCCATGCCCGGTTTGCGGATGCCGGATTCGTCCCGCCTCCTGTCGGTTCCGAATGTCGGCGGTCCAAACCCGGCATCCGC
>JBAQKV010000069.1:0-3544 GCA_049301335.1 Patescibacteria group bacterium | reverse complement strand
CTTTACCGCGACGACGCACTGGTTCTTCAGCGAGAGGTTCTTAATGGGTTCGCAATACGTCGCGTCGGTTTTGGCGACCGCGGCGAGATACCCCACCTTGTCAGAACATGCCGCGGCGACCTTCGCTTCCTTGATCATCTGGCAGTATTTCGGATCCTTCTCGTTCTCGGCGGACTTGTAGTAGAAATAGTCCTCGCAATCCTGTTTCGCGTATTTGAGGGCGGAACATTCCGAAATGGACGCGAACGTGTACATGAGGTCGCGCTCCTGCGACTGGTAGCACGAAGCCTTGTCGGCGGTCTTTTCGTACTTCTCGCATTCGTTGGCGGCCTCTTCGACGAGGGATTCGCCTGATCCCGTATCGATGAGCGGATTCACCACCACTTCTTTGGCCTTCTTGTCGGCGTCGGCTTTTTCCGCATCGGTTAAGGACGGAACTTGATGGACGGCCTGTTCGCCGGACTTGGGCTGTTTCGATTTGAACGCGCCGCTCATGAAGGCGAAGCCTACGATGATGACCAAAACCGCGACGGCGATAGTGATGAGAGTGCTCTTATTGTTCATGGATGGGACGGACCGCCGAAGCGGATAACGGAATTAATTGCTCTTTTCGAAACCCGGCGGCGGCAAAGTCTGGAGACGGGAGTCGTATTCTACGGCAAGGGGAGTGTCGAGATTGGAGAACGTCTTGAGTCCGGCTGGACCGACGGTCTTGGTACCGGTAGTCATGGAGAACTTGATGCCTCCGGCGATCTTGACGTCGGATTTGTCGATGCCGGCGGGGATTTTTCCGTCACCCATCGGGTTTCCTACGATTCCGACGTATTCGGTGGAATCGGCGCGCGCGTAGCGGCGGAGGTAGATGAGGTCGTACTGGTGGGATTTCGCGTCGTTACAGGTCGTGGCATTGCCATATTCGGGAGTGCCGAAAGGACAGCTGTACGGGGACTTGATGCCTCAGCCGATAGTGTTTCGGGTGGCGAGGCTTCCGAACCAGTGGAGCTGGTTGAGGAGGCTCGCTTCGCCAACGTTCTTGCCGTCGTACACCTTGGGGCTCGAAGCGTTGCCGTCATAACTCTGTACGGCGCCTTCGGCATACGCCACCGCCGATACGTTGGTGATTTTCTCGCTGACGTACACGTGGCTCTTGGTGCCGTCTTTATTGCCTACGAGGATGAGGCCGAGAATCGACTTTCCGTCCGCGTACTTGATGTTGCTGTTTATGTAGAGGTTTCCGTTCTCGACGATGAGGGTCTTGGCTCCCGACACGTCGCAGACGGCGTCGCCGCCTCCGCAGTCGATGACCACGTCGCCGTTTTTAAAGTAGAGCACGTTTCCGCCTTGGAGTTTCAAGCCTCCGGCTACGGAAGAGAAGTTGGTGGAAACGGTCTTCTTGCTTCCCGCCAAATCCCCTGCCGACACGTTGGCGCCGGAAATGAGCGCCGCGACGTTCTTCTGGATGTTCGTCTTCACGTCGTAGAGCGTGATGGACGAAAAGTCGCGGAACTTCGTGGAAGCCGAAGAAGTGGTAACCGCGTTCAGACCGTTGGTGGATCCGTCGTTTTTGGATTGGACGATACCGCGGATGTCGATTTCGGAGAGCGTGAGTTTGCTCGTCGACGAGTAGATGGACGAAGGTCCGGTTCCGTACGCCACGGAGCCCGGAGTGACGAGGGCGTCGTAGACTTTGTCGTAATTGACAAGGCCGGACTGCACGCCCGGAAGCTGTACGTAACGTCCGTTCACCTTGTAGCGCATGGTGGTTACGAGCGCGACGTTCTGACTGGCGTTGGTAATGCCTCAGACGGTTTTCGGAATGAACGAAAGCACGCGGGTGGAAGTGCCGTCAATGCCCGCGAAAGAAACGTCGCGCAGGGCGGAATCCCCGTCTACGCTCGAGAACTGGGAAGCTGGCCAGGTCGAGTTGGACTCGGCGACGTAGTACATGTCGTCACGCTTGTTGCCGGAACCGTCGAGCTGGAAGTCGTAGAATCCGAAGAACGGGTTGTTCGTCAGGAGCATCGTACGGAGCTGGTATCCGGTTACCGGGTTCGCCGAGCCGCTCGAAGTGCGGGCGAGGTCGAGTTCCTTGATTTTGTTTTCGACGACCGGCTCAAGTTTTTCGAGGCTGCTGAAATACGTGGGGGGCACGTACGAATAGTTCAGCTGCGAAGCGCCGCCGGAACACTGGTAGGAAGAGCCGACGCAGGCGAACGTGCTCTGTCCGACGGAAGTGTAGCCGTTCTGCGCGGCGACGGTGAGCTTGAGCTGGTTGAGGTCGAGCTTCGCGCGGGTGGCGTCGGAACCGTAGATGGAGACGTTGTTACGGGTGTCCTTATAATCGGAATACGTCGGGACGTAGCTCGCGAGTTTGACCCAGGTTTCGCCCATTCCGAAGTCGGACGGATCGTCGGTGACGAACTTGAAATCCTTCTTTTCGGAAGCGGAATGGGTCGCGCCGCCGAGAGCTCCGTTATACCCGTCTTCGATGAAGAAGTCGACGCCGGTACCCTTAGTGAAGTAGTTCGCGTCGGAGGTCGTTTCGGTTACTTGGTCGAGACCGAGGGTATTGGTGAAATTGACGTCCGTGGTAAAGGTTTTTACGCCCTTGACCGGAATGACCCAGTTGTCGTACTTGTCGCGCCATTTCACGCGGGCGAAGTGCTGGTCGCTTCCGTTCGCGATCTTTTTCGTCACGGCCGAAGCCGAGTACTGGGTTTTCGATACGTCGGGCGCGTTGGCGACGATACGGAATTCGGTATTCGGGAACGGGTTGCAGTTTCCGACCATGTCGCAAATCCAGTCGGTCATGAACGTCGTACCGTCGATGGCCTTCGTGTTTATGTTCCAGTCGTACGCGCGGTAACCGCTCGCGTTCAGGTCGTACGAACTCGTTCCTCCGGCGTTCGAGAAGTCGTGGGTGATGTTGATCGCCACGGGGCCCGGAACGCGGGAAAGGTACGTGCTCGCCGCGAACGGATACGTGGAATACGCGGAGCTGTTGAGAGCCTTTTCGATGTTCACGTCGAAAGGACGGACTCCCGCTCCCCCGTCGGAAACGGAGGCCGACACGTTGCGCGTCGAAAGGGCCGACATGTACTTCACGTTATTGCCCGAATAAAGGAGCTCGTTCGCCCCGCTTCCGTCGTCGCCGGACTTGAAATAGAAATTGGAAGTCGCGAGGGACGGCGCGGTGGAGTCGGGAGAGAAAGCCATTCAACCGATCGGCTGGACGACGAGACCTCCGTCTTCGTAGGTGAGTTTGGTGTTGGTAGGCTTGAAAAAGGTTACGTTGCCAGCGGCGTCCTTGCATCCGCTCGGTCACGTTCCCCCGAGGAGGTTTCCCGTATAGGAATTGTTGCCGTTCCAGTCATACGTGTGGGTCTGGGTCTTGGCGAACGTACCCGAAGTGAGATTGGCGTCGTACGGGAACTTATAGTCGCTACCGGGCCCGATCGTATTTTCGAACGTGATGGTGTCGAGGGGCGCCGAACAGTATTCGTTTCCGCCCGCTCCACAGGTTTTCGCCGGTACTGCGCCACCC
>JBAQKV010000068.1:0-12183 GCA_049301335.1 Patescibacteria group bacterium | reverse complement strand
GGGCCGGATAGTTTTTTCGGTCTTCTCCTGCCGACCCCGCGAGCACTACCGGAAGCACCGGAAGCACGCAGGGGGCGAGAATCGTCAAAATACCTGCCAGAAAGGCAACGAAGGCGAGGGAGGCCATAGTACGGAGGATGAGGGGCTACTTTCCGAAATGAGGAGAAAGCAGGTCGATGAGCTTTTTTACGAAGGGATCCGACCGATTGAGACTGTAGGTGACTTCGCGCCAGGTCCGGCTCCGCTGAACGATCTTCGCCTCGTGCATTTTAGCCAAGTACTGCGACACCTGCGAAGGCGTGCAGTTGGTCAATCGGCCTATTTCTCCGGAGGGGAGGGATTCGGTATGGAGGAGGAGATAGACGATTTCCAGCCGGCAATCCGATGCCAGTGCGGAAAATACGTTGGCCAACTCCAGATGGAACCCTTCCTTCAGAAACATTTCTTTTTGAACTTCGGCGAGGTTTTTTTGCATGGGACGATCGTTACGTATTCATTTTAGTAAATCATGAAATGAATGCAAATCATTTCATGATATTTTGAAATGATAAACGTAAAAACCCCAAGCTCGGATGGGGGAGCAGGGGGTTTTTACGTTTTTGCTTATCTCGCCGCGCGCCCGATGATTTTGGCTACCAACGGGGCGACCGAGAGGACGCTCATGTTCGGTACCGATTCGGCACGGGCCGCGTTCTGCGGGAGCGAGTTGGTTACGATGAGACGGTCGAGATGGCTCGCGAGACGCTTTTCGGATCCGCCCGGAAACACGCCGTGCGGGGCGAACGCGGTGACCGATTTCGCGCCCCGGGCGCGCAGGAGGTCCGCCGCTTCGCGCAGGGTTCCGCCCGTTTGGATGAGGTCGTCGACGATGACTACGTCCTTACCCGCCGGATCGCCTTCCTTAATCGAAACGATGCGCTTTTCGCCGTCGCGAATCTTGATGCAGACGATTTTCTCGTGGTTGGGAAAGCTGTCGCCGAAGCGCTTCGCCGCACCGTCGTCAGGGAAGACGATGGCCGCGCCTTCCGGGATGTCGAGGAGCTTCATGGCGGAGTGGAGCTCGAGGTTGACCTTGAACGGATCGAAGAAGAAACGTTCGGAGAGCGCGTGAATGTCGAAAGTGTGGAGAGAGGTTTTGCCCGAACGTCCTTCCGGAAGGTGCGAAAGGATGTCGGCGTAGTAGGCGGCCGTGGCGACTTCGCCCTTTTTCGAGATGCGTTCCATGGTTCCTACCGGGAAGTACGGAACGATGACGCGGACCTTTTCGGCGTAGTAGTCGAGGATTCCGCGGATGGCCGCGTAGTTGGCGAACACGTCTTCCGGGCGGGAGAAATCGCCCACGTAGGTGACCTCTTCGTGCTCGACGGTGTTTTTCACGTCGTCGATGAAGAAGTTCGGCCAGCCGTCGTCGAAGGTTTCGAACTTCATCCGGACGCGGTTGATTTTGCCCGGGAGCAGGGCTTCGACTTCGTCGCCGAGCGCGTCGAAGTTCGGGTGGGTGAGAAGGGATTGCATGGTGGGGACGGTTACGCGTACGACAGCACGCAGTCTACGCGGTATTTCGCTTCGAGTTCTTTGCGTCCGGGCATTCGGGCGAGATCGTCGAGCGCGATGGCGCAGACGACGCTTTCCACGATTCCGCCTGCCTTCTCGACGAGTTCGGCCGCCGCGAGGGCCGTTCCGCCGGTCGCGAGGAGGTCGTCGACGACGGCGACTTTCTTTCCGAATATATCGGCCTGCTTCTGAATTTCAATGACTTCTTTTCAATATTCAAGTGCGTAGGCCTTCGAGATGGTCTCTCCGGGGAGTTTTCCTTTCTTGCGGACCATGACGAACGGCTTGCCGAGGATTTCGGCGGCGGCGAGACCGAAGAGGAACCCGCGGGCGTCGAGTCCGACGACGGCTTCGGCATCCTTGCAGCGGAGGGCGATTTCGTGCGCGGCGACCTTCATGGCTTCCGGGCTCGCGAGCATGGGGGAGACGTCGCGGAAGAGGATTCCCGGCTTTGGGAAGTCGGCGTGGGCACCGACGTAGTCGCGGAGGTCGAGCTCGGGCAGATAGGCTTCGACGCGGCTTTCGAACTTGGAAACGGTATCGGCGAGCATGGCCACCGGATCGGCTTCCGGAACGAACGAGAGTACGGCGCTTACCAGATCGGCGGTCGCGGCGCGCACTTCCTCGGCCGTGGCTTTCGAGCGGGAGTACCTTCCGCGAAGTGACTGGATTTTCGAGTTCCAGGCGCCGAGCTTCTGGAAGAGCGCGGCGGGGGCTGCGGATTGTTTGCTTGAGCTGACGGACGCGAATCTGAGGCCCAACCCCGAGAAGCCCAGGGCGGACGAACTCGCCGAAAGTACGTTCAAGAGCGCGTCCCCGGCTTCTTTGCGGGTTTCGGCAACGTCCCCGGAGACGTGGGCTTCGAGCATTTCGGCGACTTCTTGGGTTGCCTTGTTCAGTACGTCGTCGAGGGTGACATGGGCCTTCTTTTCGAGTTCGCGGCAGCGGGATACGAGCGCCTCGGCAGTGGGTTGGGATGCTTGGGATTTCATGGATGTGAGGGGTTGGATTCTGATAGGGTGGGGACGAAAAGGGCTTATCGGTCTCCCCAATCTCCGGTGACGCGAATTTCTCGTGACGGAACGGAGAACTTGATCGTGGTGGTGCCTTCGTAGCTTTCGTTGTAACCGGGGAAGTCCGAGGAGACCTTGATGTCTTCGTATCCGCTGATTTTGAGGAAGTCGCGGATGTCTTCGTCCGGGTCGGTGCAGTCTTTGGCCTTGAGCACGAGCGAGACCTGGTTCTTGCGTCGGGCGACCACGGCGACCACCGCATCTTCGAGAATCTTTTCGACCTTCTCGCTGACGAGCCTTCCGGCGACGGACACGAGTTCTTCTTTGCTGAGCGCCGCGACCTTTTCGCGGACTTCGGACGGAGTGAGCATGGAGCGCTTGGTAATGGCTAAGCACGACCAATGTACGTCCCTTCGAAAATCTTTTTTAAAAACATAGTTAAACCGTATGAAAATTGTGACCAACTCGTAAAAAACCTTTTCAATACGAGGAAAAACGGTATTTTAAATTTCGTAACAATTCATTACGGATATGAACCGGTACGCGTCGCTTCTCAAAAAACTCGGACTCTCAGAAAAGGAATCCGCCATCTATCTCGACCTGCTTGAACACGGCGAATCGTCGATTACCGACGTGGTCGACCGCACACGCGTCCACCGCCCGGACGCGTACAAATTCATCCCGCTCCTCGTGGAAAGGGGGTTCGTCACGGAAACGCTCCGGGGCAAACGCCGCTTTTTTTCCGCGGAATCGCCCGAAGCCATCCGTTCGCTTTTGGAAAACCTCGAAAACGACGTCGACGCCCTTTTGCCCGATCTCGTCGGAATGCACTCCCGAGCCGAACGCCGCCCGAGCGTGAAGTTCATGGAAGGCCGCAAAGCCGTCACCTACGTGTTTTCGGACATCGTCTCCACGCTGAAGGCCGGCGACACGTTCTACCGCGTGAGTTCGGAACGCGACGTCGACCGTGCCAATTCGTACCTTCCGCCCGATTACCGAACCCGTCGCGACAAGAAAGAGCTCGAACGCTACGTCATCATGTCGGCGGGACAATCCGAAAAAAAGGCGCCCCGTCTGGAGCGCGAAATCGTCACCATTCCGCCCGAGCTCGACGAATTCTCCGACGACGTCTCAATGATCGTGTACGGAAACAAAGTTGCGTTCATCGATTACAACACCGAAGCGTCCATCGTCATTGAAAACGCCTTCATCGCGGGGTTTCTCGGCAAACTGTTCCGCCTTCTGTACGCCTCGATGAAACGGGCGGCGAAATAAGCCAGTTTTTTGCCATCCCGGCGGGGAAATGGTACGATGTCCGGGTAACTTCGCAAATGTCCGAAAACGCGCTCGACATACGCTTCGCCGACCTCGCTTCCGCGCCCAAAACCCATGAAAATCGGGAGAAGGGCGTTTTGGAGCGGAAGGCGGCGATTTCGGAACCCCTCATCGCGGAAAAGGTTCCCGGTGCGGCCGAACTTGAAGCCAAACAGAAAAAAGAACGCAAGGAAGTGGACGACCGGTACGCCGCGATGCGCGAAGTCGTGAAAAAACTCCATGAAATCCAGAAGGACCTTTACGACCGGCTCGGAATCCTTCCCAAAACCGCAGACAACACCGGAATGGGGAAATTCAAAAAAGGCCTCGTGGACGCGCTCGTGACCGAAAACGTCGAATTCCTCAAGGTCGTAGCCGAACAGGGTGTCGAAGCCGTCGTAAAAGCGTTGGCGACTATGCTCTCTTCCGTGGAAAACGTGAAGAAGCTCGTTTCTTCCGCCGTCGACGGGATGAAAGCGAAAGCCGAAAACCTGCTCGATATCGACGCGTATTCCATTGGAAAATCCCTCGGTTGAATGGGGTTCGGCGTCATCGGAATGGTAAGGTCGTGAGTGCGCGAGGGCGTGACGCTTGGCGTAAAGGAGGCGGTCCAAGGGCTCTGACATCTGGCCACGTTCAAAATTCCCCTCTGAATGCCGCCGGTCCTTACCGGAACCCGCATCTACGAATGCGCCGAACTGGTAGGTCGCGAAATGGTGTTGAAAGGGCCGGAAGAAACCAAAAAGCTCCTCGACCTCATCGAATCGACCGGACAGTACCTAGTGAAACACGGCCACGAAGCGAAAGCCCTCGCGAACTACGAACGCCGGCAGTTCGAAGGCTCGCTCGATCTTCTCGTAACCAATTCGATCCGCGTCGTGAACGATGTCAAAGTGCCTTCCTACGTCAGGGAATCCGTAGCGGCGTCGCTGAAAACGCACCTGCTCCCGACCTACCAGACCGGTCACAAGATTCCCCATTTCGTTTCCTAATCCAGTACCCATGCCTTTCGGTTCCAAAGACGATCCCATACTTGCCCAGGCCCATGCGGTTTTCGAGGCTTTCGAAACGGAAAAGAACGCCCATTTGGCGAAACTTTCGGGAGAAAAAGGCGTCGTTACGCTCGAAAAATGGCTCGTCCACTATTTCGACCGCCAAGATTCGTACCACGATTTGGAAGAGTTCCGTTTCCATCTCGAATCGGTCGTCGAAGAATATTGCGGATACTACGCTTCTTCGCTCGCGAACAAGGTCGATCTGGAAGCGTTGAAGAGGATGGATTCGATCGGTCGGCAATACCACGCCATGATCTACGACGGCGAAATCGATCCGTACCAAGAGGAGTCCGACCGGAAGCAAGCGGAAGCCGTGAAATCCGTAGGGGCGCTCGGACGCATATCCAGACTTCTCGGCTGGTCGTCGTAATGAAAAAGGGAGCCTTATCGGAGAGGGCGTTTGACGGAAAAACCGATTTCCGGTACGATGGGGAGCGGACGAACGCCACGCCGTTCGGTTGCCACTCGCGCGCCATACGCGCGGCGAGTAAATTCATAATCCGTAGGACGAAAAGGGGACGAACATGTCGTATGCCGTTTTAGCAGTCGTGATTTCCGTCGTGGCGTTTCTCGTATTGGGAAGCGTTGCTCCGATTCTCGGCGGCGTCATCGCCGCTGCCGCAACGTACTTTTTCCTGCCCGCTGGATTTTCCCCGGGACTCACTCTTACCGCTTTGACGGCGGCATTCGGCTTCGGTTGGCTGATCGCTGCCGGCGTGAAAATGCTCGTCTCCGGCGGCCGCACCGGTTCGTCAGGATCCGGATCTTCGGATTCCGGCTGGTGGATATTCGGTGACGGCGGCAATTCGGGCGGAAACGGTTGGTCGTTCGGTGACGGCGGCAGTTGTGGCGGAAGCGACGGCGGCGGCGGTTGTGACTGACGCCCCATTCCTGCGGACAGCGTGATGGCGGAACCTTCGGGTTCCGCTTTTTTCATGACTTGCCGTTTTAAAATTCGACATTTTAATCCGTTTTCTTAGTATCGCGTCAGTCCATTACCGAGTTCGAAATGAACAAGCCCGCAGACAACGTCATCCGCGTGAATTTCTGAACCTGCGACGCCGTGCGCGACGTCCGCCATCCGAATCCGGATATTTCGAAACTGCCCTCCGGCCACGACGTTCCGGTCGTTTTCGCTTGAGCCGACGGAGTGGGTGATTCGGTTTCCGCCGAATGTTCCCGCGTGCTCGAACTGCCGCAATCTTTCCGATACAAGGTGCGTTTCGACCGCATTCCCGCCCACGACCGCCACGCGAAGGGGTTTTTCGGGTACATGGCCCGATCGGGAATCGTAACCTTGCTTATCGACGAAGAAATCGAAAATCCCCTCGACTCGGCGTTTCTCGAAATCACCGAACCTGACGGCGGGGAAGTCTTCCGCATCTCGGTCGACGAATTCGTCGCGTATACGCATTCCGCCTGAACCATCGCCGACCAACTCGAAAAGGAATGTTTCCTTCGCGACGCGATGAACGCCTACGGGCTCGAGCTGTATTTCCGCGATAAGGGCGAACTCGACGAGATTTCCGCCACGGTAGTGACGCAATCGAATTTCGACGGCTTCAGGCCCGAATCCATGGTGGTGGTCGAGGGTACCGAGGCGGGATTTCCGACGGTCGCGTATTTTGCCGGAGGTTCGCTCCAAGAAGACCTCGAAATGGAACTGAAGCCCGAATTTTTCGTCAATCCTTCCAAAATCACGGTCCTCCATCTCATGATGTACGTGCTCGATTCGTTCAACCGGGAAGGATGGGAGGTTCCGGAGGACGCGACCCTCGCCATCATGAAGAAGCCCTACATCCGCGAAGGAGGAGTGAGCGTTCCCATGTCGCTCATCCGCCCCGCGGTGCTTGCCGCAATCAGTCGGCGTTTCACGCATTATGACCAAATAGAAAACGAAGAAGAGCGTCTCGAACGGTTTTTTCGAACGTTCCTCATCGCCGAACTCGCGGAATCCGTCGATTAATCGGCTCTTCCGTTTCGGAGAAACTTGTCCTATCATGCCGGCATGAAAAGCCGGCATTTCATTTACCCCCTGGTCATCACGCTCGCGGTCGGCGTTCCGGTCGCGAGGTATTATACGGTTACTCCGGGGTACAACGCCTGCGTACTCGAATACGTCGACGCGATGGATTCGAACGAATACAAAGGGAACATCTACGACATCAAAGGCGAACGGCACATAGAATCGGTGGAAGGGGACTACGACGCCCTCCAGGATTTCAAGATCGGAAAATCGTACGGCTGCCTCATGGTGAGCAACGACGTCTACGCCGATCTGAGCAACACGTTCTACTGTTCGGTCGCGTACATACTCGAAAAATCCCCGCTCCGCAACCAGAAGGCCGCGGAAGCGAGGAAAACGTGAGTGACGCAGGGCGCTGACAAACTCGAATCGAAGAACGCCCAGTAACTATTCGTCTTTCGCCGAAGATTCTTCGATGGCGGATTTCAACGAAGCGGAATCGGGCTCGCCCTTGATGAGGACGTATTTTCCGGTCGCGTTGTCGAGAACGAGTACGCTCGGAGTGGCGTGGATCTTGAGGTACATCCCCTGTCCGAGGTCTTTCGCTACGAGGTCGTTCACCGCCGCGGATTGTACGCAGGTTTCGAGTTCGACCTTCGAGAGTCAGGATTTTTCGGCTGACGCGTATGCGGATTCGTTCGCGGATCCCGTGGAGGAGAATACCGCGTCGGCGAATTCGGCGAACGCCCCGGTTCCGGATTTCTGTCCTACGCATTTCGCGGCGTGGGCGAGGAATTCGGAGCCTTCGTGTTTCTTGTTCGGAAGGATCTTGAGCGCGTAATCGGAAGAGGTTTCCTTCGCGACGGCGCCTATCGTTCCGGATTCGTGGTATTCCTTGCAGAAGGGGCAGGAAAAATCCGAAAATTCGACGATGGTGGTTTTCGCTTCCGAACCGGTGCCGGAAGGGAGGGTCGAGCGGAACGCCGAGACTTCCTCTGCCGTAAGTTTTCCGGAAGTTTTCGCGGTCGCGTCTTGGCCGGAATTTTCGATCTTCCGTTTGATGCCGCGGATGTATTCCGGCTCTTTCTCTTCGAGGTCTTTGAGATACGTCGAAGTGCGGTCGCGCTGGATTTCCTGGAGGAGCCGGAAATTGGCTTCGCCGCCGACCTTTCCATATTCGATTTCATTAAGGGTTTGGCGGAACCGATTTTGCGCGACTTCTGCGGCGACGAACTGCGAGGCGATTACGACCGCCGTGCAACAGACCACGCACAAGATGACCGAGTTCATCCGTTTAGTGCTTTCGACCGTTTCCGCGTAGGCTTCTTCGAGTCAGAATTCCTCATGGATCCGGCCGGTCTTTTTTTCTGCCATGTGTGGGAAAATAGGATTTCGCGCATTGTACGAGGTTTTCGCGCGAATTCCAAGCGCGCGTTTCCCTTCTTTGGATATGTCGGCGTTTCGGGCCGTATGGTTTCTTTTCTAAAGTAAATTTGATTCGTTGGAAAAGTTCGGTATCGTACGGGGTTACCAATCAGATACCGATATGAACGACCATCAGACCAACGGCGCGACCAACGTCACCGTACACCGCGCCGATACCCGCGGACACGCTTTTCACGGCTGGCTCGACGCCAACCATTCCTTTTCTTTCGCGGGATACTACGATCCCAAGCGCATGGGTTTTTGAGCGCTCCGCGTATTGAACGACGATTCCATCGCACCGGGGGCGGGGTTTTGAAAGCATCCGCACGATAACATGGAAATCATTACCGTGCCCCTTGAAGGCGCACTCGAACATCAGGACAGCATGGGCAACGGCTCGGTCATCCGCAAAGGCGAAATCCAGGTCATGAGCGCAGGGACCGGGGTTTTCCATAGCGAGTTCAACGCGAGCAAGACCGAATACGCCAAACTGCTCCAGATTTGGGTATATGCCAAAACGCGCGGCGTCGAACCCCGGTACGACCAGTTCTCTTTCCGCCCGCTTCCCAAAAACGCCCTCAAGCAGATCGTCTCCCCGAGCGCTGACGACGAAGGCTCGTGGATCCACCAGGACGCGTGGTTCCATTTCGGTTCTCTTGAGAAGGAGAACGCGGTCGAATACCGTTTGAAAAAACCGGGTAACGGCGTCTACGTTTTCGTTATCGAGGGTTCGGTGACGGTCAATGGCACCGAACTCGGTCGTCGCGACGGCGCGGGGTTCGTCTCGACGCCGACGCTGAAATTCGAAGCGGGTGGGGATTCGGAATTCCTCGTTATGGAAGTCCCGCTTACCGAATAATCCGCAAGCGAAATAAAACCCCGGTTTCCCGGGGTTTTCGATTTGCCGTCCGAACGGATTCCGGAGAACCGTGGAATCAGCGCCTTTCTTGTTTGTGCAGGGTTTCCCTGCGGGGTTGGTGATTGGTCACGGCGGCGGGACTCCTTTTCGGACTTTCCCGTCTCGCGCCCGGATTTTTATTGCGGTACGCCCAACGCATCCCCAGGATCGCTCCCGATGCGGCGATGAGCAGCGCACTTGCGAATATTCCGATCTTCGTGTCCGTTTCCCAAAGGAAATAAAACCCGAGAACGATGTACAGCTTTGGAGAATGTTCGTACCAAATGCTTTCGAAATCCATTTTGAGCCCCTTTTCTGCCCGTTGTCCGACGATTCGCGTCCCCGCAAATCTTCGAAATCTTTATACGTAAAATATGAAAATGAGCAATTTCATATGGCGAGATATTGCGCATGAAGAAACTTTCAGTATAAAACGCGGGTTACGTAACTTGAGAAATGGAGGACGCCGTGACGAACGGAACTTTGCCGACGCCGAGAAAATCCAGCCGAACCGTACCCAGCCCATTCAGACTGCTTGCGCGCCAATTGAGCGCTCGCTCGAAGCCTTCCGTCAGGAAGGCTTTCTTTTTTTAAAAAATCCGTATCCTATACGCGTTACAGCGCTGCCGTCGGGTCATTAAGCCCACGAGTAGCGCGATTTATTTGGTCAATACCGAATTCCAACCATGGCACCGAGCAACGAAACCGTCGTCCGCTTCAATAACGTCTCGTTCAAGTTCGACAACGGGCGCATCATTCTCGACGAAGTCGATTTTTCCATCCGCAAGGGTTCCAAGATTACGATCATGGGACAAAACGGGGCAGGGAAGTCCACCATCTTCAAGATGATCACGGGCGAACTCAAGAACAAGTACGGCACCATCAACGTCGACAAGGGCCTTTCCATCGCCACCGCATTCCAGTCGATGCCTTTGGCCGACCGCGACCTCGATCTCCGCTCGTACTTCCGCAAGTATGCCAACGACGACGCGTACAACATCGACGTGAAAATTAACGAAGCGCTCCGCACCGTCAACCTCAAGGCTCCGCTCGAACGCATCGTCCGTTCGTTTTCCGGAGGACAGCAGGCCCGTCTCCTTCTCGCTGCGGCGCTCGTAGGAAACCCGGACATCCTCCTTTTGGACGAACCCACTAACAACCTCGATACCGCGGGCATCGACCACCTCACTGAGTTCCTCGTGAACTACAAGAAGACCGTCGTCGTCATCTCCCACGATGCCGACTTCCTCAACGCCTTCACCGACGGGGTCTTGTATCTCGACGTCAACACCCACAAGGTCGAACAGTACGTGGGCAATTACCACGACGTAGTCGAACAGATCAGCGCCCGCATCGAAAAGGAAAACCGCAAGAACGCCCTCATGGCCAAGGAAGCCCAGGCCAACAAGGAACAGGCCGAAGTCTTCGCCCACAAGGGTGGCAAGCTCCGTCTCGTCGCGAAAAAAATGCGCGACAAGGCCGAAGAGCTCGAAGAGAACATGGTTGACGTCCGTCGTGAGGACAAGACCATCCGTTCGTTCGAAATCCCCATGCAGGAAGGTATCGGCGGCATGATTCTCGAACTCGATTCGGTCACCGTCATGCGCGATCACGAACCCACTGAAATCCCGGTAGACGTCAAGCTCCACCGCGGACGCCACCTCCTCCTTTCCGGTCCGAACGGAATCGGTAAGACGACCCTTCTCGAAAAGCTCGCTTCCGGCCATGCCAAGGGCGAACACGTCGCCGAAGGCGTGAAGATCGGGTACTACCGCCAGGACTTCTCGAACCTCGACTTCAACCAGACCGTCCTCCAGTGCCTCTCCGACGCCGATAAGAACGCCACCGAACAGTTCATCCGCTCGATGGCCGCAGGATTCCTCATTACCGGGGAAGTCATGAAGACCCAGATCGGACACCTCTCCGACGGACAGAAGGCGCTCGTTTCGTTCGCCCGCCTCGTTCTCGTGAAACCGGGTCTCCTCATTTTGGACGAACCGACCAACCACGTGAATTTCCGCCATATTCCGGTCATCGCCGAAGCGCTCGACAAGTTCGAAGGCGCCATGATCCTCGTCTCCCACGTCAACGAATTCGTCTGGCAGATCCAGATCGACGACTATCTCGAACTCGAATAAACCCCAAAAAGAGCGCTTCGGCGCTCTTTTTTCAACGAAACGAACGGTTTCGAAAAACCGCCCGCATCTTAAACTTCGGCTAAGGTTTCATTGGTAATCTCTCGGCGTACCTTACCAATATCCGTGCGTACTCATGAAAAAGTCTTTCCTCCTTCCGGCGCTCGCCGTTCCTTTCCTTCTCGCTTCCTGCGGACAGCCGGGAGATCCCGGCGCGGATCGACCCGTACCGCCGCAGGGCGGATCCGGCGCCACCCTCGACCAACGCCAAGCGCCTTCCGCTACCGACGGCGCTTCCCAGGGCGGCGCACCGTCTTCGTACAACCGGCAGAAACAGGCCGATACCAAGACTTCGGCGAGCTAGATTTCCATTTTCCCGGCAGCATAGTATCATCGCTGCCGTTTTCCATCCCACGAACCATGTTCGCAAACAAAAAAACCGCGGCGGTCCTCGGAATGCTCGCGACGTTCCTTCCGGTAGCCGTTTCCCCGGTCACGCAGGCCGCCACCGCGACGTCCCCGACGACCGTCGTCAGAACCGTGAAATCGTACGTCGCTCCTAACGGCAAGACGTTCACCGTCGTACTTCTGAAAAACGGAAAATACGCGTACAAGCCAAGAGGGGGGAGGGTTTCTCTCCGTACGTTCGCCACTTCCGACGCGGCGCTCAAATACGTGGCGGCCAATAACAAAAAGGCCGCGCCCGTAGCGGCGAAGCCGGTCGTTCCGGTACCGGCACCGATTGTCACCCCGGTGTACCAAACCCCGGCGGATACTTCCACCCGAGCGAGCTAATGACCTTCTACGCATACCTTCTCAGATG
>JBAQKV010000067.1:0-6309 GCA_049301335.1 Patescibacteria group bacterium | reverse complement strand
GTGTATTCCGGCATGTCGAAGCTGAGACGAACGTGCGACTGGGCGGCGAGGTTGTACACTTCGTCGGGCTTGATTTCGGAGAAAAGCTTCGAAAGTCCCGCGCCGTCGGTAACGTCGCCGAAGTGGAGCTTGATATGGGATTTGTGCTCGCCCTGAAGGAGCTTGTCGATACGGCCGGTATTGAAAAGCGAAGCGCGGCGCTGGAGGCCGTGGACTTCGTACCCCTTGTCGAGGAGGAGCTCTGCGAGATAAGCGCCGTCTTGGCCGGTGATTCAGGTAATGAACGCTTTTTTCATTTGCGAATTAATTAACGACCCCTGTCTATTACAGCGGAACAAAGCTAAAAAGTTTTGCGAATTGTATGCGAAAAAACGGTTAATACAATCGGATAGAGCAAATTAATCCGAAAGGACGTCCGCAAAAATAGACCGAAGGGAGTTGGTAAACTTTATCCATCGGTAGCGTTGCACGAAAGCGGATTTCGACTGATTGGCGCATTGGCCATAAGTGTCGAGCGCCAAGCCGAATTTTTCGGACAAATCGGCAGGAGAATTTGGATCGTAGCATATGGCCAAATCTCAGCCGACTTCCGGCATTGCGGTAATGTTCGGAACGATGACGAGCTTTCATGCGGCGAGACTTTCGGCAATCGGGATTCAGAAGCCTTCTCAAATCGAAGGGAAAAATACGAATTCCGAAGCGCGGATGAGATTCGCCAAATCATCGTCGGAAACGAATTCGCGAATAAAAACCGCTTTGTTTCTGTGGGGACTCTTTTGAAAAATTTCATATATGGACGGGTGCCGATTGAGTATCACCCAGGTCAATCCATTCGAAGAACACTGCTCGGCGATGGAATCCGCGAGTTTCGCATAATCGGCTATCGCGTCGTACGAAAACACGAATTTTCAGGGGATTCAGAACTTTTCACGTACCGATGCCAACGCTGAATCCTGATCGAAATCCTCAAAAAAAAGTTCGTCAGCTCAGATAGGCAAGACTTTGAACCGTTCGGTTGACAACGCGTACCTCTCGGCGGCCTGACGAAGGCTGAAAGTCGATATGGCCAAAATCAAATCCGAACGGAAAAAGGAAGATTTGAAGAAATCGGCAAGGTAATACGATTCGAGGGTATTGCGAGTCTTTATTAAATGGGACAACCCTTTTATCAATCCCCTCCCCTTCCCGTGACGTTCATCCAAAATATCCTCCATGAACAGATCGTGCACCATATTCACGTATTTCGTGCCGAAAAGTTTCCAAACCGGAAGTTCGGAAGTGGGCGAAAAATAGACGTCCGCACGGTGCGCCAAAAGCCAAAAAGGCACGAGAAAGAGTTTGCCGAAAAGGAAATGGCAGTTGATGAGAACCTTTTTCACGTTACGCCCCTCGGGCAAGGCCTCGAAAACCTTGCGCGAATGCGCGAAAAGGACGACTTTCGAATACGCGTCCGGATAATCCTTCGCGAATCGGTCGACCGTGGCGGTAGCGATACGCCCCGCTCACGACCGGTTTCAATACAATCTCGCGTCTATCGCGAGCACAGGAGACTTATTCGGCATGTTTTTGGAAGCTTGAGAAAAAATTCAGGTACGCCAAGGCTTCCGCGCGGGTTCAGAGGCGTTCGAGAACCGGGCACGGGATCTTATTCGCACCGGAGACAGCGGCGGATATGAGTTGGGCATATTCGCCAGCAGACGCGCCGTCGCTGACGAAGACCGTTCCCGGGTCGTCGGCGAGCAATTGGTCCATATCTGAAATCCTCGTACTGATTACGGGGAGCCCCTTCGCACGGGCTTCGACGACGGGCATTCAATACCCTTCGTGGAGCGACGTGAAAACGAAAACCGAAGCGTACGCGTAAAGCGAAGAAAGGTCGCTTTCCGAGAGGTTGCTCAAAAATACGGTACCCTCGGGAGCCATGGCTCTAAGCTGTTCGCTCGTGTTTCATACCCTTACGAAAACCGTTCCGTCGCCACCGAATTTCTCGTGGTACGCCCTTGCGGCCTCAAAGAAAGCGGGGGCGTTCTTTCTTTTGTCAGAAGATCCCACCTGCAACACCGCTTTCTTTCATCCGAAGAGGAGTTCCCATTTTGAGACGTCGCCCGCAACCGATGATTCGCCGTCAGTGGGAATGCCGATGGGTATGACGGCGGGGTTCGGGGGGTTCTTTCAAAAGAACCTCACGTAGTCCCTGCGGGAGAAATCCGAGATGAAGGCGACGTTCTCAAAGTCTTTCGCCCTCGCCAACATGCAATTGTTGAAGATGAAGAATTTGGGATCGCGCTTGTTCGAGTACTCGTCGTACAGTGTGAACAAATCCATCACCGTAATGGCGAACGGGATTCCGCTTTTCTTAACGACTGGCAAAAGGTACGCGAGCCCCTGGTGGCCCAAAAGAACCGCGTCGTATCGGTTCTTCGCCAAATGCCGGGCGAGTCAGCGTCGAAACTTGTAAAACACCCCGATGACGAACGATTTCGAAATCACGTTCGTTCAATATTTGGGGGGTTCTTTGAAGCCCTGCGGAGAAACGAGATGGACGATTTCGGCTTCGTGCCCAAGATCGCAGAGCGCGCGGTACAGTTGGAAGTTCTGCTTTCCGAGGCCCGATTTGTTATGGTAGTCGGTAACGATGGCGATTTTCATTCGTTTGGGCGTTATTTTGCAGAACTCTCGAGAGCATCTTCGTACGCCGCGAGCGTAAGGTCGACGTTCTCCTCCCAAGAAAAATCTTTCCGGGAGATTGCTGTCGATCCGCCCTGGAGCATTTTTACGACTCCGCGAGCCAAATCCGCCAAACTTGCCGGCTCGACGTGGACGACGTTGCCATATACCACTTCGGGCAAGGCTCACGCGCTGGTAACGACGAGGTTCTGTCAGAGGGCGCAGGTTTCCGCAGCCGAGAAACCGAACCCTTCCACAAGCGACGGGACGATTACCGTATCCACGGCGGAGACGTAGTTGCGGAGTTCGGCGTATTTGACGCCCGGAATCCAGACCACGTGGTTTGAAATTCAAAACTTCTCGACTTGTGCCTTGATGAAATCCGATCGGTCTTTCTCATCGCCAGAGACGATGAGCACGGCTTTGAAATCAGGAATCTTCGAAACGATTTCTGGAATCGCCCCCACGACGTATTCGAGCCCCTTGGAAACCCCCGGCCGCCCGAAATACAAAGCCGACGGACAACCGCTGACGCCCAGTTCTTTGCGAAGTTCCGCCACGCGGGCCGTATCGACCTGCGAAGCGTTCCAAAAATCGGTATCCACGCCGTTGTACGCCGTGGCGAGTTTGGCATCCGGCAGGCCGAAAAGCAGGCGGAGGCTGTTTTTGGTATAGTTGGATACGCAGAGGTATTTGGCGAACGGAAACGCAAAAATAACCCGTTCAAACAGCTTGAAGAAAAAGCCCTTCGCTCCCATGAACCGGTACCAGAGTTTGCCGAAAACCTCGTGCACGGTAAGTACGACCGGTTTGCCAGAAAGAATGCCGAGGACGCTTGCCGGAATGGCCGAAGTGTAGGTAGTGGAATGGATGACGTCGGCTTCTTTGGCGAGGCGGTATCCCACGAAAGGGATGCGGAGCATCAGCGCGAAACGGTTGCCACCGGTGCGGTACACCTCTATCCCCTCGCCCATTTTTTCATACGCAGGCACTTCGGAGTTATGCCGGCACGTAAGTACGCTCACGCGGTGTCCACGGGCGGCGAGGCGCTCGATGACGTTGCGGAACAGGGTTTCCGCCCCGCCGATGTGCGGAACGTAATAATCGAGGACGAAGAGGATTTTCACGGGCTACTTGAAGAATTTGTTCCAGATCATCTTGAACGCGATATTGAACGCGTTCGAAGATTTCTGCCCCTTTCAGAGGGTGTACTCGTCGTAGAGGATGTTAACGGGGACCTCTTTGAATTTCAAGCCGAGCGCGCGCACTTGGTCGATGAGTTCGCTCGCGTATTCCATGCCGTCCATGGTAAGCCGGGTACGCTCTACGGAAGCAACGCGCATCATGCGGTAACCGTTATGCGAATCTGTGAGGCTGATTCCGGAAATGAGGCGGGTGAATACGCGCCCTCCCATGAGGATGATTTTGCGGAAGAACGGGACGTTCGAATTGGTCTTCACGATGAAGCGGGATCCGAAAACGACGTCGAGCGAAGGATCGCCGGCGAACGCGTCCATGAAATTGGGCATGTCTGCGGCGTCGTGTTGCCCGTCGGCGTCGAATGTGGTGACGAAGTCTATTCAGAGTCAGCGCGCGTACCGGCGGAAGAATTCCAAACCGGTTTCGAGCGCGGCTCCCCCGCCCCGGTTTTGCGGATGGCGGACGGACAAAACGTCCTTCCGTCGGGCGAGAATGGCGGAAGTCCCGTCGCGGGACCCGTCGTCGACGACGAGGATTTTAGAAAAGCCCGCGTCCATGAGCCCGTCTACGACGCTTTCGAGACGAGTGGCTTCGTTGTACGAACGGATGAGAAAGGCCACGTTCTTCTTGGTGGGTTTCGGACGGTCGGACGAAGGCGTCGCCCCCTTTTGGGGAAACGCGAGCGAAGTGCCCTCGGGCGCGCCCATGTGAAGGGCCATCTCCCGAATGAGCCGGGTAGTGTCTTCGCGGTTCTTTTCGGTCTTATTGAGAAGGAGGAGGGAAAAATACGAAAGGAAGACGATGCCCCCGTATACGAGAACGTCCGCCCCGCGAGGAATTCCGAAAATGCGCCCGATGAGGTCGAGGGCTTGCGGCACGTACGCGAAAAGCAGGAGCCCGCCGCCGATTCCGAGGAATACGAGGAAATGCAGCGCGTTGAATTTTTGCCTCTTCGAAATGTCGAGCGCGATGACGAAGATCACGACCCCCGAGACCGCGAAGAACGCTTGGAGAAGATTCATGGACGAAAGTGGATGGTTCTACGTTTCCTAATCCGACAAAATATACGCGCCGTTAAGCGAATGGCAAAAGTTTGAACGCAATACCGGACGGGGCGCCCCGCGGAAAAAAAGAAATCGGGCTTGAGTTTCTTGAAATGACTCGTATCTTACCCCGATTGCTTTCTTTTTTAAAGAGAATCAATCTCCTCGCGCACATCGTGAAGACCAGAAAGCGCGAGGGCTTATCCACGAACTGAAAATGACATGACGACCACGAAATCCCCGTTTGAAAACGCCCGTAAGCAAATGCTCGACGCGGCATCGTTGGCGAAATTCGCCCCCAATGCCGTTGCCAAACTCCTCGAACCCGAGCGCGTGCTCGAATCGAACCTCGTCCTCGAAATGGACGACGGAAGCGTACGGACCTTTCCGAGCTACCGTTCGCAGCATTCCTCCGCACGCTGACCGTACAAGGGCGGCATACGATTCCATCAGGGCGTGAACAAAGACGAAGTAATGGCGCTCTCCGCGTGGATGAGCATGAAAACCGCGGTGCTCGATTTGCCGCTCGGCGGCGGAAAGGGCGGAATCGTCGTAGATCCTTCGAAACTCTCCGAAAAAGAACTCGAACGCCTTTCCCGAGCGTACGTGAACCGGTTTTTCAAATACCTGGGCGCCGGAACCGACGTGCCCGCTCCGGACGTGAACACCAATCCCAAAATCATGGCCTGGATGGTCGACGAATATTCGCGCCTCGTAGGAAAATGGACGCCCGGATCGTTCACGGGGAAGCCGCTCGCGGCGGGCGGCTCGAAAGGCCGCGACCGAGCCACGGCACAAGGCGGGTTCTTCGTCCTCTCGGAATACCTGAAAATCTCCGGTCAAAGCCTGGAAGGAAAAACCGTTGCCGTAGAAGGCGCGGGGAACGCCGGACTCACCATGGTGGAAATACTCCGCGCCGCCGGAGCGAAAATTGTGGCCGTTTCGGATTCGAAGGGTGCCATCCGGCATGCGGAATGACTGGACGACCGGATAATCGCCGAATTGAAGAAACGACGGAAGTCCGTAACCGACTATCCCGGAGCGATAAAGATTTCCACCGACGAACTCCTGGAACTCGAAGTGGACGTCCTCGTTCCCGCCGCGCTCGAAAACCGCATCACCTCGGACAACGCCTCGAGAATCAAAGCGAAAATCGTCCTCGAGCTCGCGAACTGACCCACTACGCCCGAAGCGGACGCCATCCTTTTCAAGAAAGGCGTTCCGGTGATTCCGGACATCCTTGCGAACGCCGGATGAGTCACCGTCAGCTACTTCGAACAGGTGCAGAACGACGCGAATTTCTATTGGACCGCCGAGGACGTCGCCGAAAAGCTCGAATCGAGAATGCGCGCGGCCACTCGCGACGTCGTCGCGGAAGCGGCGGAACACCGCCGTGAAC
>JBAQKV010000066.1:0-1808 GCA_049301335.1 Patescibacteria group bacterium | reverse complement strand
CCTCCGTTGCCTCCCTGGTACCCGCCTTCGCGAGGTGCGCGGTATCCGCCTTCGCGGTTACCTTGGTAGCCTCCGGTGGAACCTCCGCCGAAACCGCCTTCGCGGTTTCCTTGGTATCCGCCGCGGTCGCCGCCCTGGTGGCCCTGGTAGCCTCCGGTGGAACCTCCGCCGAATCCTCCTCCCGAACGGGGAGCGCGGAAACGGTTGCGATCGCCGCCGCGGTATCCTCCGCGTCCGCCGTGCTTCGATTGGAAGCCCTGGTGGCGTTCCTCCTGACGTACGACTTCGACGCCTTCCATGTCGACCTGCTTGATGCGGATCTTGTTGCGCTTTTCGACGTTCCTGAAGAACATCTTTTCCGCTTCGGAAACGAACATGATCGCCTTTCCTTCAGCACCCGCGCGACCGGTACGGCCGATACGGTGGATGTAGGATTCCGGGTCTTCCGGTACGTGGTAGTTGATGACGAGGTCGATATTGTTCATATTGAGACCGCGTGCCGCTACGTCGGTGGTGACGAAGGTCGAGATTTCGCCGCCCTGGAAACGCTTGAGAGCGCGCTGGCGCTGGCGCTGTTCGAGGTCGCCGTGGAGGAAGTCGGCGCTGATGCCGTTTTCCATAAGCATGCGAGCGAGGTGTTCGGTTTCCGACTTGGTACGGGTGAAGACGATGGTCTTCTTGTCCGTGTGTTCGGAAACGTACTTCTTGAGAAGGTCGAACTTTTCGAAGTGGGTGACTTCTACGAACGCGTGGTCGATCTTGTCTACGGTAATCGAGGTGGTGGCCTTGATGTGTTCGTATCCTTCGCCTACGTACTTCGAGATGAGGTTGCCGACTTCGACCGGGATGGTAGCCGAGAAGGTCATCGACTGCTTGACGTTCGTAAGGAACGACCAGATGTAGTCGATGTCGTCGATGAAGCCCATGTCGAGCATGCGGTCCACTTCGTCGAGAACGAAGAATTCGACGTTGGAGATGTCGATGAAACGGCGGTCGATGAGGTCGATGAGACGTCCCGGGGTAGCCACGACGATTTGCGGTCCCTTCATGAGGATTTCGCGCTGGGCACGGATGCTGGTTCCACCGTATACGGCGGTCGAGCGGATGAACATGCCTTCGGAAAGCTTGACGACTTCGTCGCGGATCTGGCTCGCGAGTTCGCGGGTCGGAGCGAGGACGATGGCCTGCGGGCGGCGGACTTTCGGGTCGATCTTCTCGAGAAGCGGGATGACGAACGCGGCGGTCTTACCGGTACCGGTCTGGGATTGGCCTACGACGTTCTTTCCGTCGAGAACGGCGCGGATGACTTCTTCTTGGATCTTGGTGGGCTCGAGGTATCCGGCTTTCGCGAGGGCGTCGAGAACGTTCTGATCGAGGGAAAACTCTGAAAAGAGCATGAAAAAAGAGGGGAGGGAATAGAAACTCGTTAGATTCCCGTCTCCCGCAAAATTAAGGATCCGCGCGGGGCTGCATGCCGAAATTCGGCGTCCGTGCGTCGTCTTCGAAGCGTTTGAACCAAAATATTGGCGAGAATCGCCGTTGGTTCGTTTTTCGAAAAAATTCCAAGGCCGGAAAGGTTTCCGGCAGTGCGAGAATTGGGGCGGAGTGGAAAGGTGACGGCCTGATGGGGCCCGTGGGGTGCAATTTCCAAAAGAAACCTCTCCGTCCGCAAAACGAGTGGCATCAATGTATCGAAAGGAGGCGGATAGTCAAATAGTTCGTCGTTTTAAAAAACCGCCCGGCATGGGCGGTTTTGGTAAGCGTTGGCTATTTGGAGGCCTCGAGAGCATCGAGTCGTTTTTCCAATT
>JBAQKV010000065.1:0-3622 GCA_049301335.1 Patescibacteria group bacterium | reverse complement strand
AGCACCGCGAGCGCGACCCAAGTCGCGGGCTTTCCGAAAACGCCCGAAAACGAAGACAATCCTCCAAGCTGGGTCGCCTGGGCGAGAACGTCGGTGAGATAGAGCGGTTCGCCGAGAGATCGGAGTTTTTCCGCATGGGAAGAACCCAGAATGAGAAAGGAAACGAGGACCAATGCCGGCGCATACGCGCCGAACGCCCCGAAAAGGAACGCGAAAAACGTGAATATCCAGACGTACGAAAAAACCGCCGTGCTCGGATGCGCGGAAACGACGTGAAAAACGGCCATCGGATTCCTTGCGGCGACGGCTTCGGCAAACGCGAGAGCCACCGCGGGAAAAGCGATGAAGGCGGCAACGAACGCCCTGTTCCCAATGTGAGTTTTCTGCATGGAGGAAATATACCTCCTTGCCGGACGATGGCAAACCGTACTTTCGCATGCGTAGTTGACTTTCCGAATCCTTGAGTAATTTATCAAACAATAAAAACCAACGGAAGAGGTGAAGCGATGGAAAAAATCGGCAAATGGGCGTTCATAGGATTTCTCGTGGCTTTTTTTCTGCCCTTGGCCCTGGGCATTGGAGGAGCCATATACTTCGGCGCAGGCGTCGATTCCCTGAAAATGCGTTCCATGACGGAATCCATGACGGGAAAACCGGCGGAATTCACTGCCGGCGAATCGTTCAGGCTCATACTTTCGCGCATACTTCCGATTCCGTTGGTAATCCTCGGAATCGTGGGCGAATGGTACTGGGCGAAAGCCGTCTTCGCGTTCGTTGCCTGACGAGCGTCGAAAAACCCCCGCGTTACGCGGGGGTTTTCTTTACGTAGGCAGACTCTTTATTTCATTTTGTTGCGGAGGAACGCTGGAACGTCGAGGTCGTTCGGAACGTTGGACTGCGAAGCTGGTGCCGGTGCCGGGAAGGCGGACTGCTGGAAAGCGGACTGCTGCGGGGCTGCCGGGCGTCCGACCGGGTGCGGACGGAACGGGTTCGCCGACTGGCGCGGGGTTTCGACGTAGCGCTGGTTGGTTTCTTCGTTGAATCCGGTAGCGACGACGGTGATCTTGATTTCGCCGGTGTAGTTTTCGTTGATGGTCGCGCCGAAGATGATGTTGGCTTCCGGGTCGCAAGCTTCGGTGATGATGCGTGCGGCTTCGTCGACTTCGAACATCGAGAGGTCGGTACCGCCCGTGATGTTGAAGAGGAGCCCCTTGGCGCCGGCGATGGAAAGTTCGAGGAGCGGGGAATCGATGGCTGCGCGAGCGGCTTCGATGGCGCGGTTTTCACCGGAACCGTACCCGATGCCCATGAGGGCGGAACCTGCGGCTTCCATGACGGACTTCACGTCGGCGAAGTCGACGTTGATGAGGCCCGGGAGGGTGATGAGGTCGGAAACCCCCTGTACGCCCTGGTTGAGGACTTCGTCGACGATGGAGAACGCTTCGAGAAGCGGGGTCTTCTTATCGATGATCGAGAGGATCTTGTCGTTCGGGATGGTAATGAGGGTGTCGACCTTTTCCTTAAGACGGTCGTATCCGTCGAGAGCCTGGTAGTTGCGGCGCTGACCTTCGAAACCGAACGGCTTGGTAACCACGCCCACTACGAGGGCTCCGAGGCCCTTGGCGATTTCGGCGATGACCGGAGCGGCACCCGTACCGGTTCCTCCTCCAAGGCCGCACGTGATGAACACCATGTCGGCACCGGCGAGCGCCTGCTTGATTTCTTCCGAAGATTCTTCGGCGGCCTTCTGGCCTACCTGCGGGTTGGCGCCTGCACCGAGTCCGCGGGTGGTGGCGCGACCGACGTTGATGCGGGTCTGGGCCTTCGAAGAGAAGAGCGCCTGGGCGTCGGTATTGACGGCGATGAATTCCACGCCTTCGAGACCCGACTGGATCATGCGGTTCACGGCATTGACGCCGCCTCCGCCCACTCCGACGACCTTGATGTTGGCAACCGGGGAGATGTAGTCGGTGACGTTGATTTCTTCTACCTGCGAGCGGAATCCGCCTCCCATGTCGTTGCGGAGGAGGGACTTGAGCTTGTCGTCGGTTTTCTTCGGAGCGGTCATAATATCGAAGTGAGGAGGAAGTAATTACGGTACGAGTTTGGAGAAGACGTTCTTCAGCGAAGCGAGGAAGCCGCCCATCGAGAAGCTGAGCTTCAAGCGGTGGCGGTGCGTTCCGTAGCGTTGCGAAAGAAGGAGGGTTCCGATGACGCCGGCGTATACCGGGTCGCCGATGGAGGTTCCGGAGATGAGGTCGGAGTCTTCCGGGATTCCGACGGCTGCCGGAAGGCGGAAGATTTCCTTCGCGAGGTCTACGACGCCACGCATCTTCGCGCCGCCGCCGGTGATGACCGCCCCTTCCGGAAGCATGCCGTCTTTGCCGATCTTCTTCAATTCGGAATTGATGAAGTAGAAGATTTCGGAGTAGCGGGCACGGACGATTTCCGAGAGGTATTTCTTGGAAACGGTCGCGGTTTCGGTCTTGGAGAGTTTGGAGAGTTGGATTTCTTCGTCCTTGGCCTTGTCTTCCTTGGCGAAGGTGACGTCGCCGTATTCGACCTTGAGCTTTTCGGCCAAGTCGATGGACACGCGGGCGCCGATGGCCACGTCGGAAGTGACGTGTTCGCCGCCTACCGGGATGACCGAGGCGAAGATGAGGGTGCCTTCTTCGTACACCGCCACGTCGGTAGTGGAAGCGCCGATGTCGACGACCACGACTCCGAGTTCCTTCTGGCGGCGGGTAAGCACGGCTTCGGGAGCGGAGATGACGTTCGGGTAGACGTCGTAGATGTCGACGCCGACGTCGGCGATGCCCTTCTTGATATTGCCGAGGACGTTCTCCCCTACCGAGAAGATGTGCGCGCGGACTTCGAGCTTCTTCGCGGCCATGCCCGCCGGATTCTTGATTCCGGCTTCGTTGTCGAGAGCGAAGGATTCCGGAATGACCTTGAGGACTTCGCGGTTGGTGAGGTCCACTCCGTTCTGCGACATGTCGAGAGCGCGGGAGATGTCCTCCTCGGTGACTTCGCCGCCGGGGATGGCGACGATGCCGGTTCCTACGACGGAGTCGATGGAAGTTCCGGAAACGCAGAGGTAGACGCTGCGGGTTTCCTCGCCGGTCATCTTCTCCGCTTCGAGAAGCGAGGCGTCGACGTTCTTTTTGAACTCGTCCATATCGAGGATGTTGCCCTTACGGACGCCTCCCGATGCGGATACCCCTACGCCGAGGACGCGGAGTTTCTTGTCTTCGGTAAAAGTCCCGATGATCGTCTTGATCTTCGAGCTTCCGATGTCGATTGCTGTGAAAATTTCTCCTGGAACCATAAATTTGATGCTGGCCTAGTCTAGTTCGTATAAATTTTTTAATCGGAACCGTTCGCTTACGTGAGCGGTTCCGGGAAGGAGTTTACCTTTTCTTCGCCGCTAATTATACCGCTTGGGGCAGGCGTTTCAAATCGGTTTCCCCCCTTTGTGGAAACCGGCGGAAAGGGGAAGAAAATTTGTATGTCGGTCGCTTTTCCATACAATTTTCGGGCTCAATTTTCCCCATTTCCGATTTCCATGCAGATCACCAGCCAAAAAACGAACGCCTACACGATCGAAGTCATCGTGAAGGAC
>JBAQKV010000064.1:0-7937 GCA_049301335.1 Patescibacteria group bacterium | reverse complement strand
GTTCACGTCTTCTTCGCGTTCCTTGAGTTCTTCTACCGAGAGGTATCCGACGTGCTTTTCGATGCGGATGGACATGTCGAGGACGAATCCGTCGCGGTCGATTTCGGTGATGTGGAGTTCCGGGTTGAGGACCTTGATGGACGACGAACCCTTGATGTCGGCTGCGGTAACCTTACCGGCCTTGTTCTTGACGAGGTGAATCCATTCCGCGCCGGAGTCCGGCTTGGAAACGACGAGGTTCTTGAGGTTCAAGAGGATGTCGAGGACGGAGTCCTTGATGCCCGGGATGGTCTCGTACTCGTGGCTGACGCCCTTGATCTTGACTCCCGTTACGCGGCATCCAGGGATGCTCGAGAGCATAACGCGGCGGAGGCTGTTGCCTACGGTGACGCCGTATCCGCTCGGAAGCGGTCCGACGACGAAGCGTGCCTCGTTTTCGGAAATCTTTTCCTGAACGATTTTCGGAACGCCGATCGTGTTATGGATAATGTGCATAGCTCGGGGAGACGGTTAGGATTTCTTTGGCCTACTACTTCGAGTAGAATTCGATGATTTTCTGAACGTCGATGACCTGGTCGAAGTCTTCCTTGGACGGGAGGGACTTGATGGTGATAGTGAGCTTCTTGGCATCGACTTCGAGCCACTTGGCGGCGGTAACGGTACCTCCGGTGTTGGTCTTTACGAATTCTTCGAGTTCGAGTACGAGGGTCTTGTAGACCGGCGATTCCTTGAGACGTTCGCGGATGGAGATGACGTCCCCTACGGAAACCTGGTAGGACGGAATGTTCACCTTCTTGCCGTTGACGAGGAGGTGTGCGTGCCCGACGAACTGGCGACCCTGCATGATGGTGCGGGCGAAGTTGGCCTTGAACACGACGTTGTCGAGACGGCGTTCGAGGAGGGAGAGCATGTTCTCACCGAGGACCCCGTTCATGCGGACGGCCTTCTTGTAGTAGTTGGAGAACTGACGTTCGGTAAGACCGAACATGCGCTTAGCCGCCTGCTTCTTGCGGAGCTGGAGTCCGAAACCGGAAGTCTTTCCGAAACGGGAGGTAAGCGGCTTGCGGTGGTTCTGCGAAAGATCGTATTTCTCCGATCCGAAGAGGTTGATCCCCTCACGGCGGCAAAGCTTGGTTTTCGGTCCGGTGTAACGCATGGGTTCTTGGTCTTAAGGTAAGGTGTGGACGGGATGCTCTTAGAGGGAGCGGGTCTTCTTGCGGCGGCATCCGTTGTGCGGAACCGGAGTGATGTCGAAAATCGCGAGGAGGTCTACGCCTGCGCTGATAACGCCACGGATCGCCTGTTCGCGACCAGCACCGATACCCTTGACGTACACGACTGCCTTTTCGAGACCATGGAGGGTCTTCGCCTTGTTGAGGGCGTTTTCGCTCGTGATCTGGGCGGCGTACGGGGTCGCTTCGCGAGCGCCCTTGAAGCCGGAGCTTCCACCGGTTGCCCAGGTGAGGACGTTTCCGTCCTTGTCGGCAACGACGACGTGGGTGTTGTTGAGGGTTGCGGTGATGTGAACGACTCCTTCCGCTACATTCTTGCGGGTCTTCTTGGAGCGCTTGAGAACTTTAGCCATATCGGTCTTAAGAGATTATCTGAGGGGACTATTTCTTCTTGTTGGCGATGGCGACAGCCTTGCCCTTACGGGTGCGGGCGTTCGTCTTGGTGCGCTGTCCGCGAACCGGAAGGCGCTTCTTGTGGCGCTGACCGCGGTAGCAGTTGATGTCCTGGAGCATCTTGATGTTGCCGGACACTTCACGACGGAGGTCACCTTCGATGAGGAAGTTCTTGAGTTCTTCACGGATGAGGTCGAGTTCGGCTTCCGAAAGATCGTCGATCTTGCGGGTCTTTTCGATGCCCACCTTGGTGAGGACGTTCTTCGAAAGGGTGTTGCCTACACCATAGATGTAGGTGAGAGCGATTTCTACGTGCTTCCCGTTGGGAAGGTTGACTCCGGCGATACGTGCCATAGGTATTCTTAGAAATGAAGGGAAATTAAAACTGGAACTCCGCCCCATTCCAAAGGGCGGTGTTCTGAACTAGCCTTGACGCTGTTTGTGCTTCGGGTTTTCGCAGATGACGCGAACGACTCCTTTACGAAGAACTACTGCGCACTTGTCGCAGATTTTCTTAACGGACGGACGGACTTTCATGAGAGAGTTGGGTTATTTCTTCCTAAACACGATTCGTCCCTTCGAAAGGTCATAGGGCGTGAGCTCTACGAGCACCGTATCCCCTTCGATGAGATTTATGAAATGCTTGCGCATCTTCCCGGAAATGTAGGCGTGAATGGTGTACCCGCCGAATTCTTCTGGGATTTTTACTTCGAAAATAGCTCATGGGAGGGTCTTAACTATGACCCCCTCCACTTCTATCTTATCCTCTTTGGACATGGGATGGCGTGGAGTAACGTACAGACCGTACGTAAAAGAAAGCCAGCGTATTGTATGGAAAAATGAAACCCAATCAAATTTATTTTCTAAGTCATTGGGAAGCCTTTCCTGATGCTATTTTTCGGCGTTCATTGCCTTGCGGCGCTCGATGACGGCATCAATCTTCGCGTAGAGTTCGGCGTACTTCTTGGAGAGCTCCACGATCGCGTAGTCCACGATGACGAGGAGGCGGGTCGGTTCGACTGCGCGGACCGACGCCATTCGCACTTTCGGTTCGTGGCCGAAGATGGCCATTTCCCCTACCGTCTCGCCCGGGCCGACGTACCCGAGGACGGTGCTTCCGGTGGAACGCTCCTTATAGACCTTGAGCGAACCGGCCTTCACGACGTACATCGCGATCGCGTCGTCCCCTTCGGAGAAGAGGAGTTCGCCGGCTTCGAGTAGGCGTTCTTGGCAGAACATCGAGAGGGTTTCCCTTTCGGATGCCGTAAGTTCCGCGAACAATCCGATATCTTCGAACATAACCATAAGACAGAGGAGTAGGGACTACTTGCGCAATACCATCTTGTAGAATTCGAGGCGGTCGCCTTCTTGGATCTTGACGTCGCCCTTGAAGCTGATACCGCAATCGTTGCCTTCTTCGACTTCGTTCATGTCGAGCGGACCCTGCTTGAGGTTCGCGACTTCGCCGGAGCCGACCTTGCGGTCTTCGCGGACGACGCGTACCTTCGCGCGGTTCTCGACCTTTCCGGATTTGACCCCGAGACCGATGATGAGTTTGTCCTTGCCGGTATAGAAGATGGCCTTTACGACCGCGGCGCCGAGATCGACGTCGTCGTAACGGATGTCGACCATGCCCGTAATGATGGACTCGACCTTTTCGATCACGTGGTAGATGACCTTCTTGTCGATGAATTCGATCTTGGAGTTGGCCAAGGTCGAACGCGCGTGGTGGTTGACGGAAACGTTGTACGCGATGAGGAGCGCCTGGGAGGTGCCCGCCATGAGCACGTCGGAATCGTTGATGTCGCCGACGCCCGAGTGGATGAAGGTGACGCGCGTTTCGTCGGTGGAGAGCTTCGCGAGAGCGTGTTTGAGGGCTTCGAGGGAACCGTTGGATTCGCACTTGAGGACGATCTTGAGCTGCTTGAGCGATCCGGACTTGATACGGTTCATGAGCATGTCGAGGGACGCGCCTTCGAAGTTACGCACGCTCTTGGTGCTCTTGAGGAGTTCGTACTCGTGGGCCTTGGCCGCCGCCGTTTCGGCGTCGGATACGACCTGGAGGATTTCGCCGCCTTCGACGACGGCGCTCATGCCGACGACCTGGACCGGAACCGAGACTCCGGCTTCGTCGGTATTCTTGCCGCGGTAGTCCTTGAGGGCGCGGACGCGTCCGTAGGCGTTGGCGCAGACGACGTAGTCGCCCTTGCGGAGCGTTCCGGCGTTGACGAGGACGGTCGAGAGCGGACCGAGGTTCGGGTTGAGGTGCGATTCGATGACGGTACCTACCGCCGGACGGTCGGACACCGCCTTGAGATCCATCATTTCGGTGGAAAGGACGATCATGTCGAGGAGCGTTTCGATTCCGAGGCCCGTGTGGGCGGAAACCGGAACGACGACGGTCGACCCTCCCCAGTCTTCGGGCTGGAGACCCTGTTCGGAAAGCTGTCCGCGGATAAGGTCGAGATTGGCTCCCGGCTTATCCATCTTATTGACCGCGATGATCATCGGGACTTCGGCTTCCTTGGCGTGGTTGATGGATTCGATAGTCTGCGGCTTCATCCCTTCGTCGGCCGCGATGACGATGACCGCGAGGTCGGTGAGACGGGCTCCGCGCGAACGCATGATGGAGAACGCTTCGTGCCCCGGGGTGTCGAGGAAGGTGATCTTCTTGCCGTTGCGTTCGACCTGGTAGGCACCAATCTTCTGCGTGATGCCTCCGGCTTCTCCGGACGCGACCTGGGTCTTGCGGATGTAGTCGAGGATGGAGGTCTTACCGTGGTCGACGTGTCCCATGATCGAGATGATCGGGGCGCGCTCGGCCATTTTCTCGGTATCGTCGTTCTTGAGAAGGTCGGCGATATTGCCTTCGAGGAGCGAGGAAGCCGACACGTCGGCGTTGCGCTCGCGCGATACCTTGACCTGGAAGGCTTCGGCGATGAGGAAACAGGTTTCGAAGTCGATCTTGGTGTTGATATTGACGAGCATGCCGTTCTTCATCAATTCGCCGATGACCTTCGGGAGCGGTACGCCGATCTTGTCGGAGTATTCCTTTACGGTGAGGATGGCCGGGATTTCGACTTCCTGACCGGTGCGGTCGACGAGGATCTGCTTGACGTCTTCGGCCTTCTTTTCCTTTTTGTTGCTCTGGGCGGCAAGCTTGCCGGAGCGGCGGAAGCCTCCGTCGTCTTCCATGTAGCCGCGGGCCTTCGGAACGCCGCGCTTGTCGCCGGGACGGTGCGCGTCGTGGGTTTTCTTTTTGGGATCTTCGCGGTGCTTCGCGCTGTAGTTGGCGAGGCGGTCGGCTCCCGGACGGGCTCCTCCCGGGGCGGCCGGCGTCGTACCTGCGGCGCCCGGAGTCGCCGGACGGCGGTTCTGCGGTTGCCCCTGGTATCCCGGACGGCCGGAATTGGCCGGACGGCTGACGTGGTTGACGTCACCGGAAACGACCGGACGGTTTTCGAGCGGCTTGAACGGCTTGGAGGCCTCGAACGAGATGCGCGGAGCCATCGGCGGGCGCTTCGGACGGTCCGGAGAGGACACGTAAGAAGACCCCGAAAGACGCTGCGAGAGCGGAGCGGACGCCGGCTTCATGACGCCGGTCGGGCGGGCCTCGTGGGCGGATGCGGCGGGGGCCGGAGCCGGAACGGGCGACGGTGCCGATGCCGGACGGACCGGAACGACCGGAGCCGGTTCGAAGGAAATGACGGCCGGTTTCTTGACCGGGGCCTTCGGGGCTTCCGGAGCCGGAGCTTCCGCGACCGGAGCGGCTACCGCCGGGGTTTCGCCTTCGGAAGAAGGCTTCTTCGCCTTGATCTTGAGCTTGAGGGCGGATTTCTTCGAAGCGTCTTCCTCCTGCTTCGCGGCAGGGATATGTGCGTAGTAATCGTCGACGTTGGCGGTTTTCTTGACTTCGGCCATCTGAAAAAGGAAATGTGGAGGAAAAACGAGTAGGGGCCGGCGCGGGAGGTTTCGAGAAAAAACCTCCGGACGCGCCAGCCATTCCGGATAACGGGAATTTCGGGCTTCAGTATATGCTTTTCCGGCGTTTGTCAAAGCGGAGGAACGCCTCGCGACGGCCTACCTCGGACGATTGCCGGGACTACTTCCCCGAATCCCTGAAAAACGGCAAGGCGCGCACGATTCTGCGGAGAGTCGACCGAATGACGCCCGAGGACGCTTTTTCAGGGATTTCCACGGCTTTGCGCACGGGCTCCGAAACGGCGTCGAAAGTCCTGATCATCGTTTCGGCACGGACGAATTTCAATACCGCCGGCAAATATTCCTCGGTGCATCCGAGGATTTCGAGAAACCGGGCGAATTCCACCGCCCGAAGCGATTCGAAGTCTTCGTCGCCGTGGTTGGAACCGTGCTTCACCATCGTTTTGGACGCCGCCAAAAGCTGGACCGCCCGAAGCGCCGAACCGTGGCTTTCGGCCGTCATCGCCGAAACCGGCACCGACTTCAGAAGGGTGAGTTCGACCTTCTTCCTCCGGAAAAGGGATTCCAGCTGCGCTTCGCCGACGGCGCGCACTCCCCGGTCGCCCAAAAACGAAACTTTCGATCCCGCCCGCTGTTCGGCTTCCATCTCGGCCCGAGTGGTCGCGGCATCGAAACGGGCGAACATGGTGGCCTGCATCTGCGACTGGGCGACGGCGTCTTTGAGCTTCGAAGAGAACTGCGTGTCCGACACCTTCATCTTCATGTACGGCCCGACGACGGGGTGAACTGAAAGTATCCGCACGAGCGCGGCGAGCTTCCGGCTCTCGAGGTCGGCGCTTTCCGGAGCGGTCTTGGGAGAGAGGAAAACGTCTGCCGGAGGAAGGGAAAAGGCGTCGTTCTGAAAATTGGCTTCTTTGGCGTTCATTGGGTTCGCGTAACGGATGCGGGCATCCTATAGGAAAACCTCCCGCTCGGCAACCCCGAACGTTAAAATCCGAAGCCTTCGAAAAAAACGCGCCCGGTGAAGGACGCGTTTCGTACGTACGGAATTAGTTGAGCTGGGCTTCGACTTCTCCGGCGATCTTGATGGACGGAGTGAGGGTCTTAGCTCCCGGGGTCCAGCGTGCTGGGCAAGCGGTGCCCGGGTTTTCAGCCATGTACTGGAGCGCTTCGAGCTTGCGGAGGAGTTCGGCGCTGTTGCGGCCGAGCGGTCCGGAAGTGATTTCGATTCCGCGGACGACGCCCTGCGGGTCGATGATGAAGGTTCCGCGGCCCGCGATGCCGGTGTCGGTATCGAGGATGCCGTAGGCGTAGGCGACTTCGCCGGTATGGTCGGCGAGCATCTTGAACTTGAAGTTCTTCATGAGACCCTCGTGCTGGGTCCATGCGCGGTGGGTGAATACGGTGTCGGTGGAAACCGCGAGGACTTCGACTCCGAGTTCGTCGAAGGTGGCCCTGGAATCGGCGAGGTCCTTAAGTTCGGTCGGGCAGACGAAGGTGAAGTCGGCCGGGTAGTAGAAGAGGACGGTCCACTTCCCTTCGACGGACGCGAGGGAAACCTGGGTGGTGTCGTCTTTGGCCGGATCGTAGGCCGGGAGGTCGAAATTCGGAGCCGGGAGGTCGATCTTTACGGAATCGGAGGAGCCTCCGCAGCATTCGTGTTCGGACATGTGGAAAAGGAAAATGGTACTGGTTTTCGCGCCCCGTTATGGACGACTGGCAATGATAATCATTCTCGTTTTGAAATCAAGGGCTTTTTAAAAACCCGCGGGCGTCTTGCGAAATGCGGCCAATCGCGTAGAATGCGCCCAAGAAAAAAACCTATCGAACCATGTCGAAAACCACTCCCGCCAGCGAAGAAGCCGACGTCCCGGCAACGAAGAAAAAAGCTCCGGCGAAGAAGCCGGCCGCAGAGAAAGAACCCGTAAAGAAACCGGCCAAGGCCGAAAAAACGACCGTTGCCGAAACTTCGCCGACCGTTGCCGAGAGTGCGGAAACCTACGCGCTCGAACTCGACGGCGTCGTCAAATACCTCGACGGCAAGGAGGTTCTCCGAGGAGTCTCGCTCAAAGTGAAGCAGGGCGAAGTTTTCGGGTTCCTCGGACCGAACGGCGCAGGCAAGACCACTACCATGAAGACGGTGCTCTCGCTCATCACCCCGGAAGACGGCGTCGTCCGCGTGCTCGGAAATGCGGGCCTTCCCGATTCCACCAAGGAGCGCATCGGGTTCATGCCGGAAAACACCTACCTCTACAAGTACCTCACCGGGCGCGAATTCCTCCGCTTCAGCGGCAAGTTTTTCAACATCCCCAAGGCCGAACTCGAAGCGCGCATCGACGTGCTTCTCGCCAAGGTCGGGCTCGATAAGGC
>JBAQKV010000063.1:0-9078 GCA_049301335.1 Patescibacteria group bacterium | reverse complement strand
TGCCTGAGGTGGCGGCGCGATTGCATGCGAACAACGCTCTTGGCGCTTTGGAAGACGCGCTCTCGAAAGCGGACGTCGCGCTCGGTGAAATCGATGTCGTGGCCTGTACGGCGAACCCCGGGCTCGTCACTTCGCTTCTCGTGGGTAAGACCGTCGCGAAAACCTTGGCAGAAACGTTGAAAAAGCCGCTTCTCTGGATCGACCATATCGAGGCGCACATGTTCGCCAATTTTTTGGAACGCGACGAGTCCGAGATCCGTTTCCCGGCCGTGTGCCTCACGGTTTCCGGCGGACATAACGAAATCTACCTCTGGAAGTCGATGTTCGAGCGCGCGCTCTTGGGCGAAACCATTGACGACGCGGCGGGGGAGGCCTTCGACAAGGTCGCCAAAGCCATGGGTCTCGGGTTTCCGGGCGGTCCCGTCATCTCGAAGCTGGCATCCGAATACGAAGGCCCGTTCCGTGGAATTTTCCCGGTAGTCACGCTCTCGAAGGATTCTCTCGATTTCTCGTTCTCGGGCTTGAAAACCGCGGTGAAGCGCGAGATAGACCGGAGGTTGGGGCTTATTGCGGTTGGTCGTTCGAACGAGGAGGGGGGAGGCCGTCCTGACGGAGTCGCAGCGACTGTAACTTCAGTTAGGAGCCAGACCCGTCAGGATGCCTCTTCGCCAAAGCTGACTATGGACGACATGCGCGAAATCGCCTTCGAATTCGAACGCACCGTCGCGGAGATCCTCTCGAAAAAGCTGTTTCTCGCCGCCGAAAAAACCCGCGTGCCCAACCTCGTGCTCGCCGGAGGCGTGAGTTCGAACGATTTCCTTAAGAAAACCATCGCCGAACGTGCCGCGAAGGAAGGTTTCGAATTCCGCGCCCCGGTATCGAAAACCTATTCCCAGGACAACGCCGCCATGGTGGGAATCCTCGCGTACTACCGTTTCCGAGAAGGGAAAGCCGCGTAATTTTTGCGTCATTCGTCAAGTTTTCCCGTCGGCTGCCGCTCTTGCTTTCGAATAGAAAGCGGTTATCCTATGCGGGCTTTATTTTTTCGTTTCTCAAAACATGCCGAAAAAGAACGCCACCCTCGCTCCGGAAGAAGCGGTAGAAGTCGCTTCCGCGACCGAAGGTTCCGCTTGCTCCAAAGGAAAGTGCGGAGGTTGCACCGGTTTCCGCATCTGGTCCGCCGTATTCGTAGTCGTTCTCGCCCAGGTCGTTTCGACCGCATTCTTCTCGGATTACACCGCCAAGAACACCGCCGCGAAGATGCAGGAGTTCGAATACTCCCAGCGCGGAGGAAAGGAAACCTTCGACCTTCTCAACAAGGCTCAGGTTCTCCAGCTCAAGGGACAGATCGACCAGATCAAGGCCTACGTGGAAAACGCCGAAAAGACCGGCGGCACCAAGACCGATTCCGCTACCGCGGAGCCGGCGGCAGAACTTAAGACCATGCCGAAGGAAGAAGTCGAAGCTATCAAGAAGACCTCGTTCTTCAAGGGGAAGGAAGGCGCTACCGTCATCGCCGTGGAATACACCGATCCGGAATGCCCGTTCTGCATCCGCCAGAGCAAGGACGGAATCATCTCCAAGCTTCTCGAAAAGTACGACGGAAAGCTCCAGGCCGCGCACAAGGTCTTCCGCGCAGTCCCGCACCCTGGTGCCGAACCGAAGTCCATCGCGCTCCTCTGCGCTGCTAAGCAGGGCGGTGCCGAAGCGTACAACAAGTACTTCGATACCCTCATGGACCGCTCCACTCAGGAAAAGGTCATGCCGGTAGACGAAATCCTTCCGCTCGCTAAGGAACAGAAGCTCGACGCGAAGAAGTTCTCCGCATGTTTCGACGGAAAGGAAACCGTCGGCGAATACGACGCCAATACCGCAGAAGGTCAGAAGTACGGAGTCCAGGGAACCCCGGGCACCCTTCTCATCAACGTGGAAACCGGCAAGTACCAGCTCATTTCCGGCGCGTACCCGATCGACAGCTTCACCGCTGCCGTCGACGCGCTCCTCAAGTAATAGGCACGATATGAAAACCCCTCCGAGATTCGGAGGGGTTTTCATATGTTCATGAATCACGATAGCGGTGGGCCTACTTCTTCCCGATGCAGATGAAGTACTCTTCGAAACTGCGGTCGCGACAGGCTTTCGGCTTCATGCGCTGGAGCTTGGCGTAGCGGGATTTGATCGGTCCGACGAGTTCGTCCACGTCTTCCCCTACGAAAACTTTGAGGATGACGTTGCCGCCCTTGAGAAGGAAACGGTCCGCGATTTCGAGGATCGCGATATTGAGTTCGATCGACCGGTACTGGTCAACGCCCGTGAGGCCGGTGGTATTGGGGGCGATGTCCGAGGTGATGAGGTCGAATTGCTCGATGCCTACGGTTTCGAAGCACGCCGCGATCTTGTCGTGTTCGAAAACGCTCTCTTGGAACGTTTTGACGTTCGGGTATCCGAGCGCGACGATCTTTTGGATATCGACGCCTACGACGAAGCCTTCCGCTCCGACTTTTTTCGCGATGACCTGCAAAAAACTTCCCGGCGCGCTCGCGAGGTCGAGGACTTTCAATCCCGGTTTCAGCATGTGGTACGCCTCGTCGATTTCGAGGAGCTTGAAAGCGCTTCGGGCACGGTAGCCGAGGCGCTTGGCTTCGTGGAAGTATTTATCCTGCACGACGTAGTTGTGGGTCTTCTTTTTCTTCGTTGACATCGGCAATCGTTCCATTAAAATCCAGCCTTCATAACCCACCGACCTTAGCGGATTCTCATGGAAAATCAAGCGGTACTCTTTTCCATCGCCAGGCTCTTCGACGAGGCGGGTTCGATTTTGCTGACCGCCGCTGACAATCTCGACGGCGACGCGCTCGGTTGTCTCTTGGCTCTCGAGGCGTACGGAAGGGCGAAAGGCAAGGAAATCGACGCCGTGAATTCGCGCCCGGTATGTCCGCTCTACGACTTTCTCGGCGTTTCCGACCGAATCAAAACGACGATTCCGGATAAGAAATACGACCTCGTCATCATCTGCGATACCGGAGACATCTCGATGATCGGCCGCCTGTACGTCGAAAACCGCGAACTTTTCGACAATACGCCCATCCTCAATATCGACCACCACGGATCGTGCTACGGCGACATCTGCTGGATGGATCCGAGCTATTCGGCCGCCTGCGACATGGTCGCGGAATTCCTCGAATACCATGGCGGCATATCCGCCATCACCCCGGAAGTCGCGAATTTCCTTTTCCTAGGCATCCTCTACGACACCGGTTGCTACCGCAATACCAACACGCTCCCGTCGACGTTCGAACGCAGCGCCAAATTGCTCGCCCGAGGCGCCGACTATATGTCGCTCATCCGCAACCTCTACCAGAGCACGCCGGTAAGCTACGCCAAGATTTACGGTGCCGCCCTTTCGTCCATTTTCGAAGTCGGGGGAGGGAAAGGCATCGGTACCGTCGTGACGCTTGAGGATTTCGAAAAGAACGGCGTGAGCCCGTACGCGCTCGGCCACGAATTCGTCAACGATTACGTCCGTTCGATCAAGGCGGATTTCGTCTTCCTGATCAAGGAAGACCCCGAAGGCGGGGTGCGCATTTCGTTCCGTTCGAAAAAAGACGACGTGGACGTTCGGATAATCGCCGCCGAATTCGGCGGAGGAGGGCATAAGATGGCGGCTGGAGGAGCCTCGTCATCGCCTTTGTCCGAAGTGGTCGCGAAGATTGACGAATTCGCTCGAAAACTGCCGTAACCGCACTTTCCTCCTCCCATGGTAAGAAATCTCTGTCCGATCCCGTTCGACGCGCCGACCGGCCTTACCAAGCACGATTCGTACCGCCGCATGCTCGGGCTTTCGCCCGTGTTGTCCATGCGCGTTTCGCAGTTGCTCGCCGAAGGTCCCAAAGGATGAGCCGCCCCGGAAGACGTGGCGAACCTCAAGCTTCCCGACAATAGCGGACTCCCTCCCGAAAGGTACGTCGAACTCACGTGCGCGCACGTTCGGCAAATGCTCGTGAACCTTCGCGACGTACTCGGCGCCACCCCGGTCGTATTCGTTCGGGACGAGTGCTTTACGAACGATCTTCTCCGATCGAATCTCGTCGACATCCTCGGCGGCGAAGAAGCGTACGCCGATCTCATTCGGGAGATTCACTTCGACTATTCCAATCCTCCTTCCGACGACGTCCTTCGGGGGTATTTTCCCGGAAAACGCATCGTCATCATCGGCGGGAGCGAATCGGACACCGATACCATCCATCCGGACATGTATTCCAACCATCTCGCCAAATGTCTGCGCGAGAGTTTTTCCGGTCCGGAATCTTCCGAATACTGCCACCGTTTCCTCGCCGTCTGTTTCGGGAGCCAGTACGCCGCCAACCTTATCGGCGCCGAATGCGGCGACAGCCTCTGCGTTCCCGCCACCATGCGCGGACCTGCCCAGTTCTGACCTTCCCCTTGCCGCGTTTCCAATCTGAAGAGCCAGCACGAGAAGGTCCAGTCGTTCTTTTCCGGCCTTTCCTTTTGAGGCGAAGGCGGACGCGTGGCGCTCCAGTTCACCCGTACGGGATACGTCGAACCGAATTTCTTCTCGTCGAAAGGGGAGTCTTCGCTCATTCCCGTGGTTACCGACGAAGTCACTGGCGGCCTCGTCGGCTGGGCCGACCGCCGCAACCACCGCATCTTCGGAATGCAGGCGCATCCGGAAATCCCTTTGAACGTCACCCCGGAGGCCGTGAAAGTGGGCGTGTCTTCCCACGTGAAGCGGATTTTGAACGCCCTCAAACCCGGATACGGCGACGAAATTCTTACGTTGGAAGATCAATTCTTTCCCGAAACCCCGATCGCGGATCCGGGCAAGGCGTTCTATTCGCAAGCCTTATCCACGCTCGCCGACGATCTTTTTTACGCGATCCGGTACGAAGCGTTCATGGACTTCGGATTCCAGAACGACGGCGAATGCGACTTCGACGAGATGGTCGCCGGATACCAGTGACACCTCTCGCTCCAGTCGTCGAGCATGTCGTCCACGGAAAACATTTCCGTATCGCTGCGCCAAATCGACTACCTCCATTCCGTAGACAGCATCGGGAAAGTCGAACTCCTCTGCCATGCCGACTGGAAGGTCGGACGCGGAAAAGAATCGTATGGCGACGTTTGTGGCGCGGACATGGTGAAACTCGTACGGGCGCAGAAAAACTTCCTGGAACGGTCGCTCGGAAGAGCGGGATTCCTGACCTTCAACGACTTCGGCGCCGGAAACGGAACGTTCCTTTCCGAAATGAGGGACGAGTTCGAACCTGATCGCCAAGCGTTCTTTTACGGCGTGGGCGATCGTATCTACTTCGACCTCTACCAAGGGGTGACGAAGAAATGCCGCGGCATTCCGGAGCGGGTGCTCATGGCTTTCGTTCAGGAGGTCATCCGCAGGTATTTGGTCGTTTCCCCCACGGTCGAGCCGACTTTGAGGGCCAAATTCGAAGAAATATTCCGGGATTTCTTCATCGACGTCAACGTGCCGATCGACTTTTCTTCGATGTTCTCCACTGGCACCGTCATGTTTTCCTGAGAACGGAAGGTCCATCTCGAAACGGAGGAAAAAACGTGGATCGCGAAGGATCCGGAAGGAAAGCTCGCGAAACTCGTTAAAGACCTCGTCGACAATCCGTATTCGTACATCGAAGGCTCTTTCGATCGCATCGCTCTGGCCGACTTCCGTGATTACAGTCCTCCTGCGGGCTCGATGCCCAAAGAAGACCTCAGGGTTTCCATTCGGGGGACTTCCCATCTCGACGCTGGCGACCTTTCTACCGTTCTTGACCGCTTCGCGACCAAGGAAGCGGCTCCGGGAGGGGTTTTCGTCGACAACGGCGTACACCGTTCCTATACTTCCGTCCCGCGGCTTCGCGAATATCTCGATCTTCAGTCGAGGTATCCCGATTCGGTGCGCGTTACCATGGCATACGACCGCGATACCAATTATTTCTGCAGCGCCATCGTCGAGAAGGCCCCGTTCCACGACGGGGGATTCTTCGAAGAAATCCTCCTTCCGGAGCGTCCGGGGCAGAAGGGTACGACTTCCCACCGAATCATTCCGGTCGGTATCGCGGAGGCGGAGTCGCATCCGTTTTTCCGTTTCGAACGGTATTTCCGTGATTTTCTCGTATCGAACTTCCGATCTTACGAAATTTTCTGGTTTTTTAACGCGGATATAGTATCCTTTCTGGGTGACGCCGTACATTTGCTCGCCCATGGGGAAACCCAGAAGATCAGAACCCGTTTCGTAAGCCTGGTGGAAAAATTCTGCCTCGAACTCAACGAACGGGCGATGGGGGACATGTCGAGCGAACCCGACATCCTCTACGTGCCCATTACCGACGCCGATTTGTCCGCTTGGACGTCGAAAGAAGGGGATACGATAGAGGAGGTGCTGAAAACGCCCTATTTCCCGACCGACTGGTTCAATCCTGATGGCAAACGCCGATATTAAAACCTTCGACCCGCGACCCGCTTTCGAAAAGATCGGGATCGACGGTTTCAAGATGATCCTCAACGCCATGCAGGAGTGCGTTTGGGTAGGCGACGAAAACGAACGCACGATCTACGCGAACCCGAAGTTCTGCCAGCTTCTCGGATATACGCTCGAAGAAATCATCGGCGAAGAATCGTACATCTTTTGGGACGAGGAAAGCGCGAGGACCGTACAGAAGAACAACGAACTTCGAAAGCACGGCGACGCTTCCCAATACGAAGGCATTCTCAAATCGAAAACGGGCGAGCTCGTTCCGGTATTCCTTTCCGGCACGCCCATTCCGAGCGGAGGAACCGTAGGCATCATTACGGACCTCCGTGAAATCAACACCCTCAAACGGGTGGAGGAAGAGCTTACCAAACTCAACAGCCTCAAGGACGACTTCATCGCCCTCGTTTCGCACGAGCTCCGCACCCCCATGACCGCTATCAAGGGGTATTTGTCGATGGCGCTCGAAGGCGACTTCGGCGAGCTTTCGGCTCCGATTCGAAAAATCATCCAGGCTTCCTACGACAGTTCCCTCCGGCTCATCGACCTCATTAACGACATGCTCAGCCTGTCGAAGATCGAAAAGGGGCAGATGACCTTCAATATGCGCGACATTCTGGTCTCCGATCTCGTGGAGGAGGTGAAATCGGGCATGGAAATCGTCGCGAAAGAAAAGGAGGTCGAATTCAAATTTTCCGCCGAACCCGGCACGATGGAGTCGATGGTGAACGTCGACGTCGACCGTACGAAACAGGTGCTTTTCAACTTCCTGACGAACGCCTACAAGTTCACCCACGAAGGCGGTTCGGTATCCCTGCTCTTGAGAAAAGAGCCGAATGGTGTACGATTCGCGGTAGCGGATACCGGCGTAGGCATTCCGCAGGAAAAGATCGCGAAGATATTCGACAAGTTCTACCAGGTCCAGAACCAGATGCGCCACAGCGAAGAAGGCCTCGGCCTCGGTCTCGCGCTCTGCCACGGCATCGTGACCGCCCACCATTCCAAAATCGACGTCACTTCCGAAGTCGGCAAAGGATCGGAATTCTCCTTCGTACTCGAAACGCTCAAGTCCTAATTTTCCTCACATGTCCGACGTAAAAAAGAAGATCCTCATCGTCGAAGACCAGAAGTCCCTCGCGGAAATGTACAAGACCCGCTTCGAATTCGGGGATTACGAAGTCAAACTCGCGTACGACGGGCTCGCTGCGGTCACCATCGCTCCGGACTTCCTTCCCGACGCCATCCTTCTCGATGTCATGATGCCGACTATGGACGGTATCGAAACCCTCCAGGTACTCCGGAGGAACGCTCCTTCGGTACATACCAAAATCGTGGTATTTTCCAATCTCGACGACCCGAAAACCATCGCCCGCTGCAAGGAGTTCGGCGCGGACGAATACGTGCTTAAAGTTTCCGTGACCCCGGGACAGATTTTCAATCTCATCGACGGTCTCGTGGACAAATCCCGCGCCAACGCCGCAGGAGCCGCGGTAAAGGAGCTTCCGCCGGAAGAGGCCGGTCGCATCTGCCCGTGCTGCAATAGGCCGCTCTAGTACGATTCGTTTTCAAAACCGAAAACCCTCCCGAAAAATCCGGGAGGGTTTTTCTTCTCCGCGAGTTTGACAAGGGAAGAAGGGGATGGAAAGCGAAAGAAAACCCCCGGACGAGCCGGGGGTTTTCAGAAGTGGTGACGGAAGTTCGAGACTTCCGAGAAACTACTTGAGTTCCATGGTAGCACCTGCTTCTTCGAGCTGCTTCTTGATCTTTTCAGCGTCAGCGCGTTCAACGTTTTCCTTGATCGCACCTCCGTTGTCAGCGAGAGCCTTAGCTTCGGCGAGTCCGAGGCCGGTGATTTCGCGGATAACCTTGATAACGGCGATCTTAGCGGAACCAGCCGAGGTCATCATGACGTTGACGGTGGTCTTTTCTTCAACTTCGGCTGCACCGGCACCTGCGCCAGCTGCGGCAACCGGAGCTGCTGCGGAAACTCCGAACTTTTCTTCCATAGCGGAAACGAGGTCGGCGAGTTCGACGATGGTGAGACCTTCGACGAGCTCCATGATCTTCTGCGCGTTTGCGCTGAGGGTAACTTCAGACATGAAGTGAAAGATAGTGGGTAAGTATGGTTTCTAGAATCGGGTTCTAGCGGAGAGGTCCGGTCGCCCGGCCCCCTCCCGTCATAATCCGATTATTCAGCGGCCGGAGTTTCCGGAGCTGCTTCTGCTGCCGGTGCTTCCGCAACCGGAGCTTCGACTGCTGCTGCCGGAGCGGCTTCCGCCTTCGGAGCCGCAGCTCCGACGAGGTCGCCGACCTTGGTCACCGACTTGGCGGTGATTTCGTTCTTGGCTCCATCGAAGAAACGAGCGAGACCCGAGAGCGGGGACATCATCGAACCGAGGAGCTTCGCGAGGAGAACTTCACGGGACGGGAGACCGGCGAGCTTGGCGGCTTCGGTTTCGCCGAGGACGCGTCCGTCGATGTAACCTCCGACGATCTTGATCTTCTGTTCCTTCTTGAATTCGGCAACGTACTTGTTGACTGCCGCGAGAGCGGCGATCTTGTCACCCTTGGAG
>JBAQKV010000062.1:0-3379 GCA_049301335.1 Patescibacteria group bacterium | reverse complement strand
GGATGTATCCTTGGTCGACGTTTTTCGGAACGACTCCGTCGGAAATCATGTGGGTCGCCGAACGGAGGTGGTCCGCCACGATGCGGGCGGAAGATTCGACGTAGTTGTCGGCTCCCACGAGATTCTTAATCGCAGCGAGGACGTCGGCGAAAGCATCGGTCTGGTAGACCGACTTCATGCCGTTCAAGGTGACGGTGACGCGCTCGAGACCCATGCCCGTGTCGACGCACTGCGCCGGGAGGTTCTCCAAGGTGTTGGCGTCCACGCGGTTGTACTGCATGAACACGTTGTTCCAGATTTCCATCCACTGCTTGCTGTGGGTGCCCTTGTTGCCCTGCGGTTCGCCTTCGCCAACCCAGTAGAAGATTTCGGTATCCGGTCCGCACGGTCCGGTCGGTCCTGCGGCCCACCAGTTGTCTTCGGCGGGAAGGTAGGCGATGCGGTCAACCGGCATGCCGAGCGACTTCCAGATAGCGGCGGATTCTTCGTCGCGCGGAGCGTTTTCGTCGCCTTCGAACACGGTGACGGAAATCATCTTGGGGTCGAGCCCGAGCCACCTCTTATCGGTGAGGAATTCCCAAGACCAAGCGATGGATTCGTTCTTGAAATAGTCGCCCAAAGACCAGTTCCCGAGCATTTCGAAGAACGTGAGGTGGGTATCGTCGCCCACGTCGTCGATATCGCCGGTGCGCACGCACTTCTGCACGTCGGCGATGCGCTTGCCCATCGGGTGCGGTTCGCCGAGGAGGTACGGCACGAGCGGCTGCATGCCCGCGGTGTTGAAAAGGACCGACGGGTCGTTTTCGGGAACGAGCGGAGCCGACGGGATGACGGCGTGCGACTTGGTGCGGAAGAATTCGAGGTACTTCGAACGGATGTCGGAAGAGAGGATTTGCATGGGTGTCTGCGGAAAATACGAAAAACCAGTGGATTGTAGCGGAAACTCGGGCTTTTTCAAACGAAACGCCCCCGGGTCGCGGGGGCGTTTTCGAAGTTTTCGTTACTTGCCGGTTTCAGCCATCTTTCGGAGCGCGTCCTTCAGGTCTTTGACGAGCGATTTCTTCAAGAGATTCTTAGCGGCTTTCGTTTTCGCTTCCTCGTACTTCTTGGCGCTTCTGAGGGCTTGTTCCACTGACTTTTTCGCCGCGGTGAGCTTGGCGCGTTTCTTCGTGTCGGTCGAATACTTGTCTTTGACCTTTCCAAAGGCGTTCCCGAGCTTTTCGTTCAGGAGCTTTCCAATCGGGCCGTTTCCGCCTGACGCGGAAATTTTCCAAGGATCGTTCTTTTTCGTAGTCGTCGAGGTCGTTCCGGTGGATGCCGCGGTATCGGTTTTCGCCGGTTCGGTTACGGCTTTCGCGGCTTCGCCGAACGCGAACGAGAACGTCGCGCTCGATTCCGCCGGCATTCCGCTTTTACCGCAGACATCGGTATTTCCGTCGAAGCATTTGCCCCAGGTTACCGAGTGGACGAACGTTCCTTTTTGGCTTAATCAGGTGAGGACGGTTTTCCATCCTTCGCCGGTCGTCTTTTCGAGCTTCACCTCCTTCCACTGCATGGTGGTCTTGGTTCCGTCCGCGAGGAAATCGCTGAGCCCTACCGAAAGCGGAAATTCTTTCTGGATGGCGCTGCCGAGCTTTTCGTCGGTGAATTCGAAGGTCGTCCCCCCGTAGTCGTCGCCGTATTCCACCACCGGAGCCGCTCCTGCGGTAATGCGCATGAACGGGTTATACGCGGTGGAAACGTTGAACTTCGCGGTGACGCGGTAGTACTCATTGGGATCCAAGTCGCTCAGTACGAGGTTTCCGAGCGTTACGTCACGAGAGGATTGCATGACCGGATCGGCCACCGGGGCTTGTTGGGTCGCGGGAGTGAACGCGAAGGATTCCTTTTTCGCATTTCCCGATGCTCCGCCCGAATTCGCGGACGAACTGAGGTCGAAAGTGGCTTCCGTCGAATCACGGCCGGAGTTGGCGTTCTTGACGGCTATGGTATTTCCGGTTTTCTTGAGCCGGTCGGTTTCGATCATGAATTCGAATCCGGCGTTGGTTTTATGAAACTCCTGCTTGTTCAAGAATTCGTAGAGCTCGTTGCCGAACATGTCGGTCTTCACCGTTCCGTCGGCGTTTTTGAGGGTGGTTTTCGTTCCGCGCGCGGTAAGGCCGCTTCCGTTGAGGACGATGGTGAGCTTTTCGTAGTCGCCGTAGAGCGAGGCCGGATTCACGTTGACTTTCACGGTGGTCGCGGCGCCCCCTACGACGGTGTCGACCGAGGTGATCTTCGGCATGAGGAGCGACGAGAGGTCGACGGTTTCGGTATCGTAGAGCATCGAAGCCTTTTCCTTCGCTACGACGCGGGCCGCGGTTTCCCCGGTTCCCAAGTTTCCCGGGCGAACCTTGAGCGTAATAGGGCCCGAGCTTCCGAAGCCCGTGGAAACCGTGCTCTTCGTTCCGGTACCGGATTCGATTTCCGGAACGGTGATTTGGCCGTTGACGGTGAATTCGAAGAGGCTCAGGTCCTTGATGTCGCGGATGTTGTAGAAACGGAGATACACGAACGTTTCGCCGGTATCGTTGGATACGGCGGTTTCCAGAAGGTTGCCGATGATGTCGGATTCCTTCTTGACCGTCACCCAGTTCACGGGATTTCCGTCGAGCTTGAGGGTGACCTTGTTGTAATGGTCGGGAAGCGTCTGTTCCTTGAGCACGATTCCCGTCGGCATGACGTACGCTTTCTGGTTTTCGAAAGGGGTTACGGCGTCGGGGATTTCGAGCGGAAGATCGGGTCCCGTCCCGATGGATACGGAATAGCGCGTACGGAGCACTCCGTCGTTCTTCGTGACTCCCGAAAACGCCATGTCGCCGAAGTATTTTTCGAATTGGACGGGGATTACGTAGACCGCCTGTTCGCGCATGATTTCGCGGTGCGCGCCGTTCTTCAAATAGGTTTTTTCAGGTACGGCAGCCGTATAAGGTACGGTTTTCGAAGTCGCCGTTCTTGATCGAATCCCTCCCGAGTCGGTCTGGTTTTCCCAGCGTTCGAGGCTGAAATTCGTCCAAGATTTCGTGACGCCGTTTACGCGGACGATTCCGCCCGGTTTGTAGGTTACGGAGTTCGGTACGACGTCGTTCCCGTCGTAGACTTTCAGATCGTTGGCGTCGTCGGGTCGGTTTTTCGTATAAATGTCGTAGTTGTCGCCGTCCCGAACGATCGCGCTCGTTTCTATTTTCGGCGGTACGACCGGGGTGGTCGCGGCGTCTTCGGCGAAGGCGGAAGAAAGGGAAGAAGAGAAAACCGCGAGAGCGAGTCCAGCGGCGGAAAACTTCCGAACGGTGGCGAAATTCGAAGCCATGGTCTTTTGGATACCGGATGACTTCGGCAT
>JBAQKV010000061.1:0-3633 GCA_049301335.1 Patescibacteria group bacterium | reverse complement strand
AATCCGACGTTTTCCCACTCGTGCGAGACTCCTTGCCGGTAAAAGGAAAACCCATTTCCTCAGGCAATTCCTCAGGTTCTCCCCATTCTCCGTCCGCCGGAACTATCCTTCCGGAAGCGAGATCCCTTTTCGCGTATTTGGCGAATTTCGGGACGGCTTTACGTTCGTCGAATTTCAACTCGAGGAGATATAAGACGCCGGGGATGAAAGAATGCCAGTAAGGAGGCGCGGCATTCGTAATGAAAACGAGCGCCGTCCCTTTTTTCGGATATCCGGGAAGGCGGGCACTCCGAGATGCGAGTATTTCGCTTCCGTTAGATTTCCGAACCACTTTCACATACGTCTCGTTTCCTTTCGCCATTCTTCGCAAAGCGTTTTTCGTATTGGTTTTGAGCGTTTCGTCATACTCTGATGCTTGCGCGATTCCGAAAACGAAGCAAATCAGGACGCAAAGCGCGATGATCCGTTTCATAAAAAACCTCCTATTCCGATGTTGAGAAAACTTCCGAATAGACTGTAATTACTATTTCCGAAGTGTCAAAAACGAACTACACGCTCCAATCCTTGTGACGGTATTCGCGAACCTTGTCATCGACGTAGGCGCGTTCGTACATCTTGAGGAGGTAGTCGAAATCTATGCGAGCCGGCGTAGGGTAGTACCGGCCGTAGATGGCGTAGTATTCGGGAGAAAACGCGTCGAGCGTCGTGAAGCGCACTCATCCGGCGCCGGTAGACACGGGCAACAAGAATCCGTGTTCTTCGGCCCAATGGTCTTCGATGAAGGCTTCTTTGGGCGATTTCTTGTGCGGATGGTCGGCCGAATACGTGGGCTTACGGACGGAACGCGGGGTTTTTGGCGGAAAGAACAACCGACCGAGAATCGCCTGTTCGCTGAGCCCCGTCGCCGAAGCGAGGAAAAGCCGCACGAAGAATTTGAGATTCTTAATGTCGAACCCCTTCATCTTTCGGGCGGACGCCGTGAGGAGTTTCTTGAAATCGTAGTATTCGCTCGTTTTGAATCCGCCTTCCATGCCTCAGACGTACTGGAACTGCATCTCGATGACGCCGGTCGTCTTGGAACCTCAGGATTTTCCTCACCGCATGGCGACGCGTCCGGTAAGGTCGCCGTTGGCGATGTCCTCGTCGGTGGAGGCTTTGAGATGGGACACTTCGGCCACCTGGATTCCGCGGGTACGGAGGTCTTCAAGGTCGACCAAATCGCCCTTCTGGTCGTATTCGCACTTTTCGAAGATTTCGTTCGCGAAGAATTCTACGGCGTTGGCGAGGTGGGCTTTGTCGGGGTTTTCGGTTTCGAAGCGGAGGCCGAGGAGGTCTTTGAGCGAGTCGACGTTGGTGTACTTGCGGTTGAACGCCATCTTCAAAAGGATCTTGAAGAAGTTCTTTTCGCGCATATGGAGGGTCCCCTGAAAGAACTTGTGCGAATTCTTAGCGGTCGTCGGAACGTACGAAATGAGGAATTTCCCTTCGCCCAAATCCTTGAGCGTCACCCCCGGTTCGGAGCGGATCTTTTCCAAAACCAGTTTCGCCTCTTGGTCGAGCTTCTTGTAGCGGTCGTTGGAAAGCACGTCGTGGACGTCGTCCATCGCGCGGATGATGGCGCATTCGATGACCATCCCGTAGCCGTTCTTGCGGTTGCCCGGCTTGAGCGAATCGACGTGCGCGACGAATTCTTCCACCGAGGCGAACTTGCGCGACTGCTGGGTTTCGTTGGGCGTAATGCCGAGGAGGTCGAGAAAGTCGAGAGCGAATTTGTAGGTGCGGTTGAGCGTTTCCACCGCTTCTTTTTCGTGGAGGGGGCTGCCCTTTTCGGTCGTAAGGAGCGACGCTACGACCTTGCGGATTTCGTCCGCCGTCATGCTCTCGCTCGAAAGGAGGTCCATTTCGGTGAGTTCCGAAAAGAACCGGGATTCGCCGTGCACGGCCTCGTACGAAGAGAAATCGTGGACGCCGCGGTTCTTGAGCGCCTGCGCCACGTCGATTTTCATCCCCTCGACCACGAGGTCGGCTACGGATTTTCCGTTGGTCGAAGCCACCAACGCTTGGGCTACGCGCTCGCGGGTTTTCCGGTTGAGGGTGCCGAGAAAATTCGCGGAAAGGCGGGCCACGGTGAAGTGGTCTTTCTTTTCGTCATGGAGGACTTTTCCGGAAAAGCGTTTCACCGGAACGGCCACGTACGGCCCGCCCGCGTTGAAACGTTCGTCCCAGTTCCTATCGGTTTTGACGACGTGCTTGCCTGCCGGGGACGGCGAAACGCTGATGGGGGTATGGGTCTTTTTTTCGGACACGGGTTTGGGAAATCGGTTTCGGTCGGATATATTGGTTCCGACACGTAGGGAACTTCCCTATTTTACCCTAATTTCGAAAAAAGTGAAGGAAACCCCGTCCATTCTCTTCTACGGCAAGGCCCGCGTCGGCGAAGCCGTCGTCGCGCTCTCGAAATCGCTCGGCATCGATATCGTACAAAAGGACGATTCGGATGCGGAATTCGACGCGGCCGAATACCTCGCGGTCATTCCCTCTCCGGGCGTTCCGCCGACCAACCGCGCCCACTCCGGCGGGAACGTACTCTCGGAGCTCGACTTCGCGCACCGGTACTTGCCGAAGGGGTTCAAGATCGTCTCGGTCACGGGAACCGACGGAAAATCCACCACCGCGTGGATCCTCTTCGAACTCTTCCGTCGCGAATTCGGCGACGACCGGGTCTTCCTTTCGGGCAATTTCGAAATCCCGTTCTCGCAGACCGTCCGCCAAATCCGCGAAAAGGGACTGAAGCGCGGCGTCATCGTCATCGAATGTTCGAGCTTCATGCTCCACGACGTTGGATCGGCACGCTCGCTCGAGATGCTCGAAAAACTCCCGAAGGGCGAACGCGAAGGCGGTTTCAAGACCGACCATTCGATTTTCACCAACCTCGAATCCGACCACCTCAACTGGCACGCCGACCTCGCCGAGTACCTCCGCGACAAGCTCGCACTCGCCCGCCTCACCACCGGTACCGCCGCCGTGAACGCGCAGGTTCCGGCTCGCGCGGCATCCTGGGGGGTGAAATTCGAAGCGCTGCCGCAGATGCGGTTTTTTGGCACCTCGACCGAACTCCGCGACCGTACCGACGGCCACGACATCACCGTCACCGGCCGCAAGAAATACCGGCTCGAAGAAACCCGTTTTTCCGGCCTCCACAACGCGCTCAACGTCCTTTCGGTAGCGGTAGTCGGAAACGCGATGAAGATATGTTCCAAGCGCACGAAAACGTACCTTAAGGATATCGGCGGACTCGCCCACCGCCTCGAATTCGTCGTCGAGAAAAACGGCGTGCGGTACGTGGACGATTCCAAATCCACTTCCTGCCAGAGCCTCAAGGCCGCGCTCGGCGCTTTCAAACCCGCGTCCGTCCGTCTCATCGCCGGGGGTTCCGACAAGGGCGACCCGTTCGAAGGCCTCGAAAATCCCCTCTCCGAAAAAGTGGCGTTCGCCGCGCTCATCGGCGCAACTGCCGCCCAACTCGCGGGAATTTGCGAAAAGGCCGGAGTCCCGCACCGCGTCTGCAAAGATATGGACCAAGCCGTAACCGCCGCGTCCGAAGGCGCATCGAGCGGGCAAACCGTACTGCTC
>JBAQKV010000060.1:0-6180 GCA_049301335.1 Patescibacteria group bacterium | reverse complement strand
GTGCTCGGCCATACCTACGTCGGCCCCCACTTGGACGACTTCGGGCTCACGGTCGTACTGCCGTCCGGCGAGGTCCGGTCGGAAGACTATTTGTCGAGAGGGGAGAACAAATCCCTGCTCTACGCCCTCAAACTCATCGCCGCGGACTTCCTCATCGAAAAGGGCGGCAAGCCGCTCGTACTCTTGTTCGACGACCTTTTCTCAGAACTCGACCCGCACCGCGCCGATCTCGTGTTGAAACGCGTTGCCGACAAAGATTTCATCATTGCTTGACAAAGTGTCTCCGATGAGGTCGTAAATAGATTCTCGATGGGGCGATTTTCCTTTGCCTATTCGGCAGGGTTTGAGTCGGATTAATACTTACGAAATACAATTACCATTTGTAAAGGGCAATCCTTTTCCAAAGGCGGGTTTTTCCGATAATATCGGGAAGTATAGGACGAAAATACCTTATTTATACCAGGGACCACTCATATGAAACGTCTTTTTGCCGCCCTCCTCTCCCTCGCCTTCCTCCTTCCTCACCCGGCCGTGTTCGCTGCAGGAAAGGTTGCGAAGTTCTCGCTTACCGTAAACCAGTCCGCCAAGGTCGGAGAAGCCCTCGATCTCACCGTCAAGGCCCTCGATAAGGACGGAGGCAACGTCGCCGACTACGCCGGCACCGTCTACGTCACCGTCGACAACGACTCCAAGGCCACCCTCCCGTACGCCGAAGGCTACACCTTCGTCGCCGCCGACCAGGGCGCCAAGACCTTCTCCAAGGGTCTCGCGTTCTCCAAGGTGGGCAATATGACCGTTTCCGTCATCGATATCGACGACGACAAGGTCGAAGGCACCGCCAAGGTCAACGTCACCGAAGGCGACGTAGGACCGGGCGTTTCCGGCAAGGAAGCCGTCACCGTCACCGCACCGGAATCAGGCAGCACCATCACCGGCGCCGAAACCGACGTCGTGGGTACCACCAAGAAGAACTCCAAGTTCCAGGTCTACCTTAACGGCACCAAGGCCGGCGAAGGCCAGTCCGACGACCAGGGCGCCATCCTCTACAAGCTCAAGGGCATCACCGAGGAAAACAACGTTCTCGAAATCAAGGTTCTCGACGGTTCCGACAAGGAATCCGGAACCTCCGGAAAGATCTCCTTCAAGGCTGCTGCCGACAAGGGCCCGGCGTTCAAGTCGATCACCGTGAAGGAAGGCAAGACCGTCAAATCCGGAGCCGTCCTCAACGTCACCGTCACCGCAGAACCGAAGCTCAAGGAAGTTTCCGTCTCCCTCGGCGACAGCGTCGAAGTCTTCAAGGAACAGACCTCCGGCGTCACCGCCGGCAACGTCACCGTCGGCGGAACCTCCGAAGGCGTCTACGTAGGCACCCTCACCGCTCCCACCGCTTCCGGTTCGTACCCGATCGACGTGACCCTCACGTCCGACCTCGGAAAGAAGACCGTCAAGACCGCCGCAGAAACCGTAACCGTCCTCGAAGCTCCGAAGATGGCCTACGAAAACGTGAAGATCGAATCCGGCGACAAGCGCGTCACCTTCACCTTCGACGTCGTGAACCCGGTAGAATCCGTCTCCAAGTTCAAGTTCTCCTACGGCACCGATTCCGGAGCCCTCACCAAGGAATCCGTCACCTTCGAAAAGTCCAAGATCGCCTTCGTCGGCACCGGAGCTTCCGCTTCCGGCTCCACCTATAAGTGGTACGTCGACGGTCTCGAACCGGGCAAGTACTTCTTCAAAATCGCCGCCCTCGACGTAGCCGGATCCCCGATCACCGCTACCGAGTCCGACGTCTTCACCGCAGACATCAGTCTCAACTCCGCCGGAACCTGTTCCATCGCCAACGTCTCCGGCCTCAAGGTCGCCAAGTCCGACGACCAGAGCGTCCTCTCCTGGGACGCCATCCCGGAAGCTCTCAGCTACAACGTCTATAAGAAGGACTCCACCGGAGCCTACGTCCTCGTGGAAAACGTGAAGGTCACCTCCTACACCATCCACCTCGCCAAGGACGCTGTCAAATACGAAGACTTCGCCGTCAAGGCCGTCTGCTCCGACGCTACGACCGAATCCGCCGACTACGCCGAAGCCACCAAGGTCCAGACCTGACCGGCCCAGGTTCTCGCGCTTCTCTCCCTCGCGCTCGGCATCGGGTTCTTCATTACCCGCCGCCGCTTCGGCCTCCGCGGATAATTCCCCAAGAGTTAAAAAATCCCCGTCTCCCGAACTGGCGCCGGGGATTTTGTTTTTGTGGATGAAACGGATTTGACACCCTAGACGGATTCCATAGAATGCGCGTACTTTTATGAGGCGCCCCCGGGACTTTGCGTCTATTATTCCGGGCGTTTCTCAATTTGTACTTTTATCATCCGTTCCGGAATGCCTACGACGAAATCCGCGAAGAAGGCCCTCAAGCAGAGCGAAAAGCACCGCTCCCGCAACCGCCACTTCTCCGAAATTTACAAAGAGTCGGTTAAGAAACTCGAACGCGCCGTTACCGCTAAGTCCGGTAATTTCGCTGAACTTCTTTCTGAAGTTTACTCGCGCATCGACACCCTCGCCAAGAAGAACATCATCCACACGAACAACGCTTCCCGCAAGAAATCCGCGTTCGCTAAGCTCGTAAAGTCCGTTCCGGGTGCTGACGCTCCGGTGGCTGCGAAGCCGAAGGCTGAAAAGAAGGCTCCGGTTGCCAAGAAGGCTCCGGCAGCGAAGAAAGAAGCCGCTCCCAAGGCCGAGAAGGCTCCGGCAGCCAAAAAGGCACCGGCTAAGAAGGCCGCTACCAAATAACAGTGCGGATGTCCAAACCGGTTTCTAAAGAGAAACAGCGGAGAATCAACTCCGACATCATCGCGAGCCGCCTTCAAGTCATTTCCGAAGAAGGCGAACCGCTCGGCATTCTTTCCCTTTCCGAAGCTTTGGCCATGGCCGAAACCAAGGAACTCGACTTGGTCGAGATGGGAATGAAAGACGACGTAGTCATGGCCAAGATCATGGACTACGGAAAGTTTCTCTTCAAACAGCAGAAGACGCAGGCGTTGGCCCGAAGCAATTCGAAAAAGGCCGACGTGAAGACGCTCAAGCTCACCTACAAGATCGGCGACCACGATATCGACATCCGTCGAGGGCAGGCGCTTAAGTTCGGTGCCGCGAGCCACCCGCTCAAAATCGAACTCCGCCTTCGCGGACGCGAGAACCACTACGAGACCCACGCGATGGACAAGATGAAGGAATTCATCAACTCCCTCGCCGACGTGTACAAGTTGGACGGAAAGATCACCCGCGCAGGGAACACCCTCTCCATCCTCCTCTACCCGAAAAAGTAGCTTACCAATCCCCAATCATCGAGAATATGAAGTGCAAGACCCATTCCAGCGCCAAGAAGCGCGTTAAGATCTCGGGTACCGGAAAGTTCATGCTTCCGAAATCCTGCAAGCGCCACCTCCTCGCCAACAAGTCGAAGAAGGCCAAGGGCCGCAATAAATACGGCTTCGAGGGATCTTCCGCAAACGCAACCGCTCTCAAGCGCTGCCTTCCGTTCGGTCGTTAAGCCAAACGAGTTACCTATCTAATATCAGAGTACTATGACTCGCGTAAAACGTGGTCTCGCCACCCATAAGCGCCACAAGAAGCTCATCGCACGCGCGAAGGGCTACCGCTTGATGAACGGAAACGTCTTTTCCCGTGTAAAGAACGCCCTCGCCAAGGCAGGAACCAACGCCTACATCCACCGCCGCACCAAGAAGCGCGATTTCCGCGCCCTCTGGATCGTCCGCTTGAATTCGGCTCTCCGCCCGCTCGGCCTCACCTACAGCGCTTTCATCAACCTCGCGTACAAGGCGAAGATGGAAATCGACCGCAAGAACCTCTCGAACCTCGCAATCAGCCACCCGGCTATCTTCGCGAAGGTCGTAGATTCCGTAAAGTAATGACCGGCCCCCGCGAAAGCGGGGGTTTTCATTTCCATGCTCCAGTCCGCGCTTTCGAAAATCGTAAAACTTCCCGCCCGAGGGGCGGTTTTTTTGATTCGCGCCTACCAGAAAACCCTTTCGCCCGACCATTCCTTCTGGGCGAAGGCGATGGACCGTCCGCCGTACTGCAAGCACGTGCCTTCCTGTAGCGAATACGGCGTCGAAGCCTTTGAGAAGAAGGGTTTTATCGTCGGGCTCCTCAAAACCTCGTGGCGGGTGCTCCGATGCAATCCTTGGACGAAGGGCGGATACGATCCGGTGGAGAAAGAATCGGATACATAAGGCCTTTGGAAATCCGGCCCGATGAAAAAGCCCCGCGGTAAGCGGGGCTTTCGTTTGGGTCCGTCAGGGGCGGCAGTTCTTGACGAACGCCGCCACGATGGATTTCGCGTCATGCTTGCTTGCGTCGGGGAAACGCTTCAGCAACGCTTTTTGCATCGGACCGTAGTCGCGGAGGGCGTGGTACAGGGCGGATGCCGCGTATTCGCCCCAGCCGTGCTTGGACAGGGTTTCCACGTGCTTGTCGAAGGCTTTCGCGAAGACTTTTTGGTCATCCGCTTCGAGCGCTTCGGCAATCCAGGGATAGTGGCATTCGACGTAGGTCCGGGCTATTTCGAGCAGTTGGACCGAGAGGGTGTAGTTTTCCAGGCTTTTGACGCCCCAGCAGCTCAATAGGGCCAGGTCTGCGTAAGCGAGGTGTTCTTGCGGAAATCTTGGTGCCGGCATCGCGGACTCCTTTCTGTATTGGTTTTGATTGGTGTAAAATACGTACCGATTTCATTTTGTCAAAACATAGCGGTGGCATCGATTTGTCGATTCGCCCATTCTTCGTATTCTTCGTGCCAGAAGCCTTCCCGTAAAAGAAAATCCATGATTCTCGACGCTCTCCAGTCCCTCGATTCCTCAGCTCTCGGGTCGTTCCGTTCCATCGTAAACCCTGCCGCGCATTGGCAGGTTGCCGCCATCCGCGGTTTCTCCGACGCGGAAGTTTTCCTTACCGCTCTCGTCTTAGTGGCCCTCTGGCTCCGCGCGCGCTTCGTTTTGAAAAACGACGCCGAATCCAAAACCGACGTCCTCGCGTTTTTCTACGCGATCGTCTTCGCGTTCGGATTGTACTGGGTACTCAATCTCGGTCTTCCGGCACGTCCGCGTCCCGAAGCCGTTTCCGCCGTCGCTCCGCTCATCAACCACCTTCCGGACAATTCGTTCCCTTCGGGCCACGGCATTTTCGCGGGAGCTTCGGCGACCGCCGCGTATCTGGTCTTCAAGAACAAGACGCTCTCGATCGTATTGCTTTTCGTGGGAATCCCGATGCTCTGCGCCCGCGTTCTCGCAGGAGTGCACTATCCGGGCGACGTCATCGTGGGGTTCGCCGTCGGTTCGCTCTTCGCCCTCGTGGCCACCAAGTTTCTCATGAAGAAGGAAGTCCGCTCCTCGAAGCTCTTTGCCGTTCCGATGGCGATCGCCGCTTTCGTAAAGCTGTAGTCCGCATTCCCTAATCCGAAAACCCCTTGTTCGCGCACCTCGTAGAATCCGTCATCAACGCCTTCGGCGGACTTTCGTACGCCGGGATATTCTTTCTCATGGCGCTCGAATCGAGCCTCTTCCCGGTCCCTTCGGAACTCGTCATGATTCCGGCCGGATACCTGGCCGCGGCAGGGAAGCTCAACCCCTTTCTCGTCGTCCTCACGGGCGGTCTCTGAAGCCTTCTCGGCGCTACGGCGAACTACCTTCTCGGCAAATACGTGGGAAAGCCGTTCATTGAAAAATACGGGAAGTATTTCCTCATCAACCGTGAGAAATACGAAGAATCCGAAGCGCTTTTCGATAAGAACGACCGCCTCTATACCTTTCTCGGACGTTTCATTCCCGTGGTGCGCCACTTGATTTCGATTCCGGCGGGCATCTTCCGCATGCCGTATCCGGTTTTCGCCGGCCTCACTTTCGCGGGAGCGACCATCTGGTGCGCCTTCCTGACTTGGCTCGGCTTCGCTTTCGGCGAAAGCGTCCTCGCCGCGGTCGTGAAATATTCGCACGAAGCCAATGTCGTTTGAGCGCTCGCGGTGGTGGCGTTCGTCCTCTGGTTCGTGTTCCATAAGACGAAAAAGCGCGGATAAGGCTTGGATTATTCCTTCGATAGGATACGATGGGGCGTTACCAATAACGCCCTTTTCTTATGGACCTGAACAAAACCTACCGCGTCGTTTCCCAAAAC
>JBAQKV010000059.1:0-26612 GCA_049301335.1 Patescibacteria group bacterium | reverse complement strand
GAACGTCGCTTTTCGAAGACGCGGGAAATTCGAAGCGGTTGGCGAAAACCTTCTCTTTCGGAAAATCGACGCCGTTTTTTCGAAGGGTCGCGAGGATGACGTCCCGAAATCCGAGGGAATGGATCTTCGTCTCGAAGCCGGAAGCCATGACGAGACGCAAGAACGCCAGAGCGCCTTTCCTGAAGCGGAAGCCTTCGCCGGTTTCCGGATCGAGCCCGAAAGTTCCGTCTTCGCGAACGCCTTCATGGAGGGCGTTTTTCGTTCACGGAACGGTGAGCGTCCCATCGAAATCGAAGACGAATTCCACGTTCTCCGGATTCGCGGATTCGATGAATTCCCGAATCTTGTCGCGCTTCGACCCGAGCATGAACACCCCGTCGACACGGAAAAGTTTCTTAGCGTCCGAAGGTTTCTTATCCGCGCCCTTTTCGATTCCTTCGATTACCTGCCGCGATTCTTTCCGTTCCCGGACGGCGTCCGAAAGCGCTTGCGCCATGGCGCGGGTTTCGAGCTCTATGTGCGGGTCCCAAAGGAACGCCGAATACATGTCGCCGTAGAAATCGGGGGCGAGTTCGCGAAGGGCTTTTCCGTATTGCGCGAACCCCATGTACGGCAATCAGACGCCTTTGAAAAACCGGATGATGTCGAACGAAAGGTCTTTCAGGTCGCGGACGCACCGTTGGACGCGTTCGGTTTGCGCGGTATCCGAAAGTTCGAGGTTGTGGATGTCGTGGACGTAGATTTTCGGATCGGTTTCCGAGCGCTTGTTCTTCAGGCGGTACAGAAAAAGACTGAGCGTCGGATGGATGACTTCCCTTTCGCCGTTGATGAGTTTCCCCACGAAAAAACCGTTGGCGTGGAGCACGGCCAACTGTTCGAACATGTTGCTGATGATTTCCGGACTGTTCAACCGGAATTCGGCAACGTTCTTTTTGAATTCGCCGAACCGCGATTTCGGTTTGCTGGCCTCCTCCAGATAGTACCCGTCCGGCATGAGGTCGTAGACGAAAACGTTGCCGTCGGGATTGAGGTCTTTGACGTAGATGTTCCCTTCCTCGTCCGTAAAGTGCTTCACCACGTTGACGCGGTATTTCTTTCACGCCGCTTCGTAGCGCGCGTTGATTTCGCGCAGACGATCGTAAATTTCGCGGATTTCCGCGTTATGTTGGGCCTTGTCGCCGTTGATACACTCGCGCAGAAGTACCGATTTTTCAGCAATGACGCCGTTCACCTTGTAGCGGATGACGGCTTTGCGGAGTTCGGCTTCGTTCCCGCGGTGCGCGGCGGATTCGTCGGCGACGACGCCGACTTCTTCTCAGAATTGGGAAATGGCTTTCATTACGGCGTTCGTTTCGTTACTGGGTCTTTGAGAAAGTTCTTGGTAGCTTGTACGATTTTACCATTGTTTTCGAAATGTCCGCCATTATGAAAGCCGGTAATTTCCAAAAAGGTTTTCGAGGCCGGAATCGCCGCGTAGAGGGCCTTTCATTGTTCGAAAGGAATGAGGTCGTCGTCTTTCGAATGGATGACGAGCGTGGGGACGGAGATTTTCGGAGCGTCGTCGACGGAACGGAAATGGAAACGGTTTAAAAGCCGTACGGGCAGGTACGGATATTGGTTTTCGGCCATATCGTCCATCGAGGTGAACGAAGACTCCACTACCAGTCCCGCGACCTTCCGCGAGGTGGCGACTTTTATGGCGGCGGTTCCCCCGAGCGACCTGCCCCAAACGACGATCTTTTGCGGAGGGATTCAGTGGGCGACCAAACGGTCGTATGCCGACAACGCGTCGGCATAGAGGTCGGCCTCTTTTTCGATATGCCCGGAACTCATGCCGTATCCCCGATAATCGACCGCGTAAAAATCCGCGCCCGCGGAAACGAACGTGGAGAGCTCCCCGTACGCCCGTTCGAGGTTCCCGCCGTTTCCATGGAAATACAAAACGGTGAACGGCGCGCCGGAATCCTTCCCGAAAGCCGACAGCGCCTGTCCGTCGGAATTGTAGAACGTCTCGGAGTAATATCCGCTGCCGGTAGGAAAATCGATGGTTTGCCGCAACGGGAAAAAGACGAGGTCTTTCTGGATGAAAAAGACCGTAGCGCAAACCGCAACGTATCCGGCAAGCACGAAAAGGGCGGCGGAAAGGATTTGCGAAGGGCGGAACTTCCGAAGTTTTTTCATTTTGGATATTCCCTATTACGGCTTTTCGATGGTATTGGTAGAAGACTTCAGGTATCCGTAGATCGTCGTGAGGTCGGTATTGGCGAACACGAGGTCGAAACCGTAGGCGCCCGCGTACGACTTCACCGTTTTCGCCCAGGGAGCGTACGCGAAAGGATTTCCGTAACTGAGGGCGTAGAGCTTCTTTCCGGAATTTTTTTTCAGATCGGCGTATTCGGCCATTTGGGCGAGGTACCATTGCCCGTCGGAACTCGACGCCACGGTTCCCCGGTCCCAAAAATTCTCGAACATGAAGCCGTCGACGTCGTCCTTTATCCGGTATTTGATGTCGTGGGCGTTGTTCACGACGATGTTCGCCGCCTTCCAATTCGACCGCAACGTTTTCACGAGGGCGACGGCCTGGTTTTCGTATCCGCCTTGCCAAACGGTGTCGAGAAACAGCCCGGCGCAGCCTTTGGATTTGAGGGAAGCTTCCCGTTTTACGAGATATCCGGTCCAAGACGCGGCGCCCATGTCCATGACGTAGCTGTTCCAATCGGAATTGAATCCCACCACCGCTCCGGAAAGGCCGAGCGTACCGAGTTCCGCGGATGTCCCGTCGAACTCGCCGACGGAAAGGTAGCAGATTTTCGGTCCCGGGTATTTCGTGTAGAGCGGCAGGTCGTACGGCTGGACGATGACCGGGGACAATTTGAAAGTCTTGTTCGCGAAGGTTTGGCTGGTGCCGTAGTAGATACCGTAATCCGCGTGCGCAGGAGCGACGGCGAGCGTAAGAAACGTCGCGAACGCGAGGAATATCCGAGTGGAAGCTTTCATGGGGACGGCATTACGGGAACGGTGCGAACGGAACTATGCCGACCAATCCGATTCGAGAATCGGTTCGACCACCGGGGAAGCGCCGCCTTTCTTTTTGCGTGTCTTCGGACGGTAAACTCCCCTCCGCGCGGCTTCGATTTCTTCCTGCCGTTCGATATCGCTGAAATCGAATTCCTTTTCGATGCGGCGGATCTTACGGAGCAATGCCCCGCCCTTGATCTTGGTGAGTTCGGCTTGGATTCGGCGGTTTTCGAGAAACACTTCCTTCCAGAGGGCGAAACCCGCTTCCAGGCATTTTTCCGCCGTACGTCCGTACGGTTTGGTGGAAAAATCGGTTCGGAACGCGGTGACGGATTTGCCTCCGTTCCTCCTCATGAGGCCGGAGAACTTCTGGCGCCACCGGTCGTAATCGCGGTCGAACGAAGCCTTCGCGGAACGGAGGATTTCCGGATCTTCGGAATCTTTGAGATCGTCCGAAGGGGAGAGAAGCCGTATGGCTTTGAGCCGGAACTTCGTCTTTGGGGAACGTACCGCGGAAGAAACGTAGGAATGCTTGTGGTCGTTCCATTGCCCCTCCCGGTCGAAAAATACGCCGAGGGTTTCCGAAAGGTAGAGAAGGAACGTGCCGATGTCGGCAAGCTCCGATTCCGGGGTGCCTACCGAAATCCTGCCCGACAGGTCGAGTATCGTCTTCACGTGGTACGCGGGAAAATCCGAGTCTTCCGAAAGGATGCCGAATATTTCGGATTTGAGGGTGTCGAACTGGGCGCGGCGGACGGTATCGACGGCGGATCGGATCTTTGGCGGCTCTTCGGCTTCGGGCGGAAGCTCGGAAGGAACGCCAAGCTTCGTGACGGATCCCCTATCGGACGAGGTCGGAAGAACGTGCGCGCTCGGGGGAACGGACGTATCCACCGATTCTCCGAAAGGCACCGCGATGATCCGGTCGACTTCGTCGGACACGGCATCCGAGAGGGTATTCGGACTCTTTACCGCTTCCCTTTCGGCTCGGGCCGCGTCCATGGCTGCCTGGATTTCTTCGAGTTCCGCGCGGACTTCCGGCAGGAGTTCTGGGAATTCCGGAATATGGGAAAACCGCGTGACGACCGGAACCGCTTCCTGATGGGTAGCCATGATGCCGTCGAGCCCCGAAAAATCGGACACTGCGGAAATCATGAGTTCGTCGAGTCCCGAAGCGTCTTTTCAATCCCCCGTTTCTTCTTTACGGGGAGCGGAGTACGGTCATGTCTGAAAATTCGTCGTCATGGGCGTGGCGCGGGGTTTCGAACTTGGCAATCCTAATGCGATTGCGAAAAAGTCAATTCCCTTCCATTTTATCACGTTTTCGAGTTCCACGCATCTTTTCGCTTGCCGGATTTCGAAATTCGGCTAGGCTTTGCCGCACATCAAGAGATGACGCGAGGGAAACAGGCCCGTTCGAGCGTCGCAGCAACCAACTACAAGTCCGAAAGGATTGGAAAACCGGTGCTACTTCCTGCCCCTTCGAGGGGAGAGATGCGATAGATGCCCTTTTCAGGTAACGATCCCAAACCCTCTTCTCGCAAGGAAGAGGGTTTTTATTTCGCCGCGCCACCGGGGCGCGACCACCTATCCACACCATGTCCAAAGAATTCCTTTTCACCTCCGAATCCGTTTCCGAAGGCCACCCCGACAAGGTCGCCGACCAGGTTTCGGACGCCATTCTCGACGCCATCCTCACCCAAGACCCGTACGCCCGCGTAGGCGCCGAAACGCTCGTCAACACTGGCCTCTGCGTACTCGCCGGGGAAATCACCACCACCGCGAACGTCGACTACATCCAGGTCGCCCGCAAGAAGATCGTGGAAATCGGATACGACTCTTCCGAACTCTGCTACGACGGAAACACCCTCGCCGTCATGGTCTGCTACGACAAGCAGTCCCCCGACATCGCCCAAGGCGTCAACGAAGGCCAGGGCATCGACCTCGACCAGGGCGCCGGAGACCAAGGCCTCATGTTCGGTTTCGCCTGCGACGAAACCCCCGACCTCATGCCCGCTCCCATCTGGTATTCGCACCGCCTCGTCGAACGGCAGTCGCAAGTACGAAAGGACAAAACCCTCCCGTGGCTCCGTCCCGACGCCAAATCGCAGGTCACGTTCAAGTACGTGGACGGCGTGCCGACCGAAATCGACACCGTCGTGCTTTCCACCCAGCACCACCCGGACGTCAGCCACAAGCAGATCGAGGAAGCGATCATCGAAACCGTCATCAAGCCCGTAATCCCGGAAAGCCTCCGCAAAAACGCCAAATACCTCGTCAATCCCACCGGGCGCTTCGTCATCGGCGGCCCCATGGGCGACGCCGGACTTACCGGACGCAAAATCATCGTCGACAGCTACGGCGGATCGGCTCCGCACGGAGGCGGCGCGTACTCCGGAAAGGACCCGTCCAAGGTCGACCGCTCGGCGGCCTACGCGGGCCGCTACGTGGCCAAGAATATCGTCGCGGCGGGTCTCGCGAAGCGCTGTACCATCCAGGTCGCCTACGCCATCGGCGTCGCGATGCCGGTTTCGGTTTCGATCGACACCGCCGGCACGGGAATCATCCCGGATTCGGCAATCGAAAAGCTCGTTCTCGAACACTTCGACCTCCGCCCGAAGGGAATCGTCCAAATGCTCGACCTCCTGAAGCCCCGCTACGCGAAAACCGCCGCGTACGGCCATTTCGGCCGAAGCGACGCCCTCTTCACGTGGGAAAAGACGGATAAGGCGGACGTTTTGAAAAACCGCTAAAGGGCCTTCCGCTTGACTTCCCCGCTCTCGCAAGTAGTAAAGACAGCGTATTTACGATATTGAAAGAACTTCCGCCCATGTCCACGTTTTTTCTCGCCACCCTTTCGTTCGTTTGCCTCCTCGTCATCGCCGCGGGGGTTTCGTATTGGGCGAAGCGCGTGAAAATCCCCGCTACGGTCGCCCTCGTCGCGGTGGGAATGATCATCGCGGTCGCCGCGAAATCGAGAGCCCTCGACTTTCTCGACGACTTCAAGCTGACGCCGGACATCCTGTTCTACGTCTTTCTCCCCATCCTGCTCTTCGAATCGGCGTACAACGTCCGGTACAAGGAACTCCTCCGCAACATTCGGTCGATTACGCTGCTTTCGGTCGTTTCGCTCGTCATATCGGCGTTCTTCGTAGGGTTCGCGCTCCGATACGGACTGCTGTTTTTCGGACTCGACGTCCCGTTCGAAGTCACGCTCCTTTTCGGGGCGCTCATCTCGTCCACCGACACCGCCGCGGTACTCGCGGTATTCAAGGAACTCGGGGTTCCGCGGCGCCTCAACCTCATTTTCGAAGGCGAAAGCCTCTTCAACGACGGAACGGCCATCGCGCTCTTCCTCATCGTTCTCGGCGTAGTGGAGTCGCACGCGAGCTCATGAGTGCCGACCAACGGGCATTTGAGTCTTTTCGAACAGTTCTTCGACCGAATCGGAGGATATTTCTGAAATTTCCAGGTCGTCGTCGAAGGTCTCGCGACGTTCGGATCGATGATCGGGTTCGGCATCCTTTTGGGTGCGGTCGTGGGCACCGGCTTTTCGAAGGTCATCCAGAAGATCCGTAACGAAAAGCACCTCGAAATCACGCTCTCCCTCGCGCTCGCCCATGCGACGTTCCTGTTCGCGGAAGCGGTGAACCACTACGTTTTCCCCGTTTCGGGAATCGTCGCGACGGTCGCTGCGGCGATGGTTCTCGGCAATTACGGGCGCTACAAGATCAGCCCGAAGGTCGAAGAAGTCATGGAAAAATACTGGAGCTTCTTCGCGTTCGTCACCAACGGATTGGTCTTCGTACTCGTCGGCATGATGCTCGTGAACCTCAACGCCGACTGGAAGCCCCTGCTCCTTCCCATCCTGCTCGCCGTCCCCGCCGTCATCCTCGCGCGCGCCGTGAGCGTGTACCCGATGTTCTACGTGCTGAATTTTTCCAAAACCGAAGAACGCGTTCCCAAATCCTGGCAGCACGTGCTCTCGTGGGGAGCGCTTCGCGGAGGGCTCGCCGTCATGATGGTACTGCTCGTTCCCGAGAACCTCGCCCTCCCCCATTGGTCGGTACAAGGGGTTTCCGTACGCGACTTCCTCCTTTCGCTCACCCTCGGGTGCGTCGTGTTCAGCGTGTTCGTAAAAACGCTCACCATCGCGCCGCTCATCCGCCGGTTCAAGATCGACGCGCTCCATGAGATAGAAGAATTCGAATACGCCGAAGGCCGCATACTCATGGCGTCCGCGGCGCTCGAAAAGATTAAGAAGGTGCGCAAGGACGGGTACGTCGATTCCGTGGAAGAGCGCCTGCTTTCCGCGAAGTATTCCAAGATTCTCGAAGAGGCGCGGCAAGACGCCCGCGAACTCATGGACAAGAAGGGCGAAGGTTTCGGAAACCTCGTCCGCCGAGTCGCGGCGCTCCATGCGCTCGGAATCGAAAAATACTGGCTCAAGCACCTCTACAAGTACAACGAAATCCCGGAACCGGTTTTCAAGAAGATCATGAAGAGGGTCGCGCTCCAGATCCGCCGCGTCGAAAAGGGCGAATCGCAGATCGACCGGGTACGCCTGAAGAAGCCGAAAACCGACGTCTTCGAACGCATTTCGGAATACTTCGTCGACCGCCTCGAACCCAAAATCGACCCGGTGAAGGAAAAATACCTCGAGCTCCGCACCATCCACATCGTCATCGAAAAGGCGTTGGAAGGGCTCGTCGAACTCGGAAAAGTGGACTTCGTCGGCAACCGCGAAGAATTCCGCGAAGTCGTCGAACTCTACGAAGGGTTCCGCTCGAACGCGGAAAAGATCCGGCGTGCGCTCTTCAAGGAGCACAAGGACGAGCTCCGCCGGCTCAGCGCGAAGCTCACTGAAAAATCGCTCATTCAGGCGGAAGAAGAAATCCTCGGAGACCTCTCCGCGAAAGAAATCGTCTCCCCCAAGCTCGCGCTGCGGTTCGAAAAGGAACTCTCCCGGCGCCTGCACGGAAAATAACCTCGAAATAAAGCCCCGGTGCGAAAGGACGTCGGGGCTTTACTTTTTTCCATTCGTCATTACGGTACGTCAGTCAAAAACACAAACGAAAGGGGGCTCCATGCTCTGCAATACGAAAAGCTGGCTCTTCGCCGCGCTCGCCGCGCTCATCATGATCGCGTTCGACGCCAAAGCCGATTACAAAGAGCTCTGGTCGCTCGGCGCGATCGATCCCGATTACGTCGCCGCGAAAAAATGCGGACCCGACGCCTTCGTGGTCGTCTCGTGGAACGTCGCGAATTTCGGCGGAAACGAACCGGCAGAACGTATCGAATCGCTAGCAAAAATCCTCCGATATTCCGAACTCGCGTTCGTCCTCGAAGTCTCCGGAAGTTTCCAAGGCCCCAAAGCCGCTGCGATGCTCCAGGAAGAACTCTCGAGAAAAGGAGCGAGATGGCGGATAGCGGTATCCGACGCGACGACTCCAGAACCCGCCGGAAAAAACACTTCCGAGCGGATGGTCGCGTATTGGAAATCGTACGCCGTTTCCATGGGCGCTATGAATTCGGGGCTCGTATCCGAACTCGCCCCTACGGTAGCGCGCGAACCGTACCGCATCGAGGCAATTACTCCGAAGATCGGCAAGGTCGAATTCTATTCGTTCCACGCCAGGCCGGAAGGCTCCGGAGCGATGGAAGAAGCGGCCTTGGTCGCTGCCCATCTCGGTTCGAAACGCGTTTCGTCCGATATCGGAACCGTCGTCCTCGGGGACTTCAACCTCTCCAAAGCCCAACTCGACAAAGCCTTCGTTCCGCGCGGTTTCCAAGCGGGCGTATCCGGCGCGTCGAGCCTGCGCAAAAACGGCGACGGCGTCTCCCGGAAACGCGACAACGCGTACTTCCGCAACGTTTCGGTCTGCGAATCCGGACGTATCCGCACCGACAAAATCTTCGGTACGGATTCCGTCAAAGTCAGCGACCACGTTCCCGTCTACCTCGCCATCCAGGCGAACTGACCCATGCCCCCGCTTCGAGCGGGGGTTTTCTTATGCCGGAAAACGGATATCATGCGGCCTTCCGTTACCCATTTTTCCATATGTCCTTCCTTTCCCAATTGAACTGGCGCTACGCTACCAAGAAATTCGACGCGAAGAAACGCGTATCCGAAAACGATCTCGACGCGATCCTCGAAGCCGTCCGCATGACCCCGACTTCGTTCGGCCTCGAATCGTACAAGGTCGTCGTCGTTTCCGACCAGAAAACCAAGGACGCCCTCCGCGAAGCTTCTTTCGAACAGGAGTCCGTTTCCACGGCGTCCCACGTCATCGTGCTTTGCGCCCGCACGGACCTCTTCCGGGTGAAGAACGAAAAATTCGCGCGGTTGTCCGGAGGCGACACGGAAAAGCGCAAGGGCCTCTCGAAATTCGAGTCGCTCGTGCGCATGGTGCTCGTTTTGAAGAACCTCACGTTCTCGGCGAATTCCTGGTCGGCCAAGCAGACCTACATCCACCTCGGGTTCGCGATGGCGGCCTGCGCGGAACTCGGCATCGACTCATGCCCGCTCGAAGGGTTCCGTCCGGGAAAATATAAGAAAATCCTCGGTCTCCCGGGCAATCTCGTTCCTACGCTCGTTCTCCCTATCGGCTACCGTGCCGCCGACGACGTCCAGCGTCCGAAGAGCCGGTCTTCGTTGAAAGACGTCCTCATCCGAAAATAATTCCATGAAACGAGCGTCCGGATTCCGGGCGCTTGTTTTCGTAAAAAAGCGTGCGACAATACGCGCGGTAATATCCTAACCTCCGTTACCATGCGCAAGAAAAACGCAAGCCTCATACTCGTAGGAACCCTCGCCGCTTCGGCGATCGCCGCCGGCGTGTCCGCGAACGAAATGGAATCGTCGACGTCCGGCATGACTTCGACGTCGACTTCGGCCTCGACCGGAAGCCAGGACTCGTCGTATTGGCAGGCCCGCAAGCTCGAAATGCAGAAGAAATCCACCGAGATGCGCGTGAAAAAGGTGGCGGAAATGGCTGCTGCCGGCATTGACGTATCCGCCATTACCGGAGACCTTCTGGACGGGACTAAGACCGAAGAATCCGCCTTCTGGACGGCTGCGAAAATCGCGATGAACGCCCACGAAATAGCTTCGCGTAAGGCGTACCTCGAAAAACTCAAAGCGCAGGGCGTCGACGTTTCGTCCATCACCGACGACGTCATCGCCGACGGCGAGAAATTCTGGGAAGCCGTCCGAAAACTCACCGCAAACCAAAAAGCTCCGTCCACGCAGAACGGAAACGCTTCCTCCAGCGGCGAACTCAAGGAATTCCTCCGCACCGACCTCACCGCCGACGAAACGAAAGCGCTCTCGGCGCTGATGGCGGAAGTCGGAAAGGCTATCGGAGCGGTATTGAACGACAAGACCCTCTCGGTAGACGACAAGGTGGCGAAGATTCTCGAAATCCAAAAAGCCAACGCCGAAGTCCTCGCGACCAAGTACGTCGATCCGGCAAAGGTCGACGCCTTCCGCACGAAATCGGAAAAGAAGCTCGCCGAGATGGCCGAGTACGTCCGCAAGAGCCTGAACTCCGGAACGACCCCGCCGCCTCCGGCAACGTCGAACGGCGAACAGGGAAAAAACCGCGGAGACCAGAAGGCGAACCCGCTTTCCCCGAAATTCCGCAAATCGCTCGAAACCAAGCTCCGCGCGATTCCGGATGAGAAGAAGGACGAATTCTACCAGCGCGCGAAAACCGTAATCGGAGCGCAGATCGAAAAGGCGAAAGCGGCGAACAAACCCAAGCTCGTCGCGAAACTCGAAGCCGTCATGGCCATCGTCGAAGACATTCTCGGACCGACCGACGGAGAAGACTCGGCAATCATCGATTCCATCTTCAGCTCCGGCTCGATCACTCAATAAAGACGTCTGATTTTGAAAATCCCCGGAACGCCCCGGGGATTTTTCTGACTTTTTCGTCACGTTCCGTACAATCTTCACGTCATACCGGGTGCGACCGCACGAATTATTCAAAAACATGACCGACACCGCCAAAATCGAGGAAGCGGCGAAATCCTTCAACCAAGGCGACCGACGTTGTTTCGGTACCGTTTTCGACGCGCTTTCCGAGGATATTTTCCGCTACGTCGGATACCGGGTGGAAGACCCGTTCGAACGCGAAGAAATCGTCTCCGACGTCTTCTTCAAGATCCTCCGAAGCGGAAAGCTTCCCGAAGAATGGGACTCCGTCCGCCGTTTCGCCTACGCCGTCGCGAAGAACGCCGTCATCGACCGTTACCGTTCGAAAAAGTTCACCGACGACCTCGACGACGCCGATTCGATGGGCAAAATCAGCCACAGCGAAAACCATTCGGCCAGCATCGACGACCGCGCGACCGTTGAAAAAATCCTCGGCTACCTCGAAACCGTGAATCCCGAATACAAGGAAATCCTCATTCTCAGGATTTGGGACGACCTCGCTTACGAAGACATCTCGCAGATTACGGGAAAATCCGTCGACAACTGCAAAAAGATCGTCTCGCGGATGCTCGAAAACGTACGCTCCAACGTGGCGTACCTGTTTTTCTTCGCGCTCCTCATCCGATAAATTTCCGAACATGAAAATCCATGACGCGTCCAAAATCCTCTCCGAATTGAAAGACGTCCACGGCTTCGTTTCCGCCGACGACGAAAAGACCCTCGACCTCATTTCCAAAATGGTCGCCGGCAAACCGAAGGTCGAAGCCGATCCGCGGTTTTTAGAAAACCTCAGGAGCCGACTGCTTCTCGAAGCTTCCGCTCCGGCCGTTTCGCCATGGTGGAAAACCTGGCAGTCCTTCGCGAAGTTCCTTTCAGTCCCGGTAGCGCTTGCGGGAATCGCGGCCATCGCGGGAACGCTCGGGTTCTTGGATATCGCAAAACAGCCGGATCGCCCCCGGGAACCTTCCGTTCCGGTAACGGCCGTATCCACCGATGCCGACAAGGGTGCTCCCGTTGCCGTTGCCCCGGATAAGGGAACGCCGTCGGACGAAACCGCGCGGACTCTGGCCGAAGTCGCCGTTCCGAAGACGAATCCCCTCCCGTCCCTCAAGGGTGCCGAAACCGGGAAATCCGACGCGGGAGCGAAACCGGAAACCCCACAAAAAACCGACGTGACCGACCATACGCTCGAAAGCGTGGATTCCGGCATTTCGAACATCGTCGGCGACGCGGCGGAAACCGCTCCCGCGGACGCCCCGATGGCCGATTCCATGGGATTCGCCGCCCCGATGGCCACGACCTCGCCCGCCGGAGGGAACGCGCTGAAAATGGGAGCCCCTTCGAACTTCGCCGTCACCGAATACCGGTATTCTTTCGCCGGCACCCTCCCCAAACTCCCGAACCCGCTCCCCATTTACGAACGCGCGCCGAAATCCCCTCTCCCGACTGTCCCCAAGGCCTCCGGCATGGGAATGGCAGTCTCGCAAGACGCTGAGAACGGATATTCGACCGTCATGCGCGATTACGAGAAATGGCCGGAAACGCCGTGCCAAGACGGGCCGTGCGGAAAACCCCTGAAGGAAAGCGACGTTCCCGCGGATTCCGTCGTCGTCGGCATTGCCACGGATTTCGCCAAAGAAATAGGCATCGACCTCTCCGGATACGGAACTCCGATTGTGGATTCTTCTTGGAAGAACGCGCTTTCTCAATCTTCCGACCCTTCGTTCAAGATCGTTCCCGAGAACCTCACCGCCGTCTTCCCGAGAAAGGTCGGATGATTCGAAATTTGGGACGACTCCGGGTACCCCGTCGGCATCACGTTCATCGTGAACCACCCCACGAAGCGCGTACAACAGGTTATCGGCATCGAGACTTCGGCCCTCTCTTCGGCATCTTCGGTAACGGCCGTCGAAGAATCCGTGGTAAACGCGCGGCTCTCGAACGGAGGAAGCGTTACCGCTCCCGCATCCGAATCCGGCGCTACGGTCGTGGAAATTCCGATGGCCCGGGCGAAGATCGGATATTCCCTCCAGTACGCCGAAAAGAACGGCAAATGGATCGAATTCTACGTCCCTTCCGTCGTCTTCGAAACCGACAAGGTTCCCAAGTCAGGAGAATACTTCCGCACCCGCGTCGTCGTGCCGCTCGCGGACGTGGCGAAGAAATAAGAAATTGATTTTCGAGCGGAAAGTCGTATCGTCTATGTTAATATAACGTAAAAACGAATATGGCTACCGATTCGAGAAAAACGTATTCCCGCCTCGCTCTCGCGACCTGTGCGGCAATGGTTACCGGATATGCCGTCGGGTACGCCGCATGGGTCAACATGCCGGCCGTGCACTCGGGCGACGTCCTTTCTTCGACGGGTTGGAACGACCTCGTCGGGAACGTGAATGCCGTAAACGGAAAAATCGGTACCCTCACGGCGGGAAAATCCTGTACGAGCGACGGCTCGAAAATCGATTGTTCCGATCCTGCGAAGCAATCAGTCACTTTCGTAGATGCGGCTACGTACAATTTCACGACCGCTTGGAGTTTGGGACCGAGTTTTCCGGCGACCGGAACGTTCAAGGCCGGATCAAAAGTCCGACTGAGTTATCTCATTCCTATGAGAAACGACAGCACTTCGTGGGGATGAGGCTATATCGAACCCCAGATTTCGTTCAATAACGGCACGACCTGGAACAGTCTCGGTTCGTCAGGATACGACGGCGGCGTCATGATATATACTGTTCCGGCAATCGGTTCCTACTCAAACACCCTCCTCGTAGACCCGGTCCAATCGTCGGATTTTACCGTAAAGGTCAGATTCTACTGCAGGTCGTACGACGGAACGGTGACCATGAACGGATCGAACAACATCAACGCCATCAGCGGTACGGCACCCCTCATGTCCGGCGATAACGGAAATCAACATTTCGCGCACGTGGTTATCGAAGAGGTCCGATAAAATAAAACCCCCGGGAATTCCCGGGGGTTTTTCTTCGTTACGGACTTATCCGATCGCCGCGAAGATTTCTTCGAGCGTGGTCTTTCCGCGCATGGCTTTGAGCACGCCGTCTTCACGCATGAGGATGAGGTCGTTCTTACGCCCTTCTTCGAGAATGCGGGCGGGGCTTTCGCCCTTGCGGACGAGGTCGCGGACGGAATCGGAGAAGTGGAGGACTTCGTAGACGCCCACGCGGCCGCGGAATCCCGTGAATCCGCAGTGTTCGCAACCCTTGGAGCGGTGGAGCTTATAGCCCTGCTTCTGGGCTTTTTCGACCGCGCCGATACCGATTTCGCGCATCATCCAACGGATGGTTTCCGACTGGGCCACGTCGGCTTCGTACGATTCGATGCAGTGCGGGCAGAGCTTACGGACGAGGCGCTGCGCGATGATGATGTCGATGGACGACGCGAGGATGTACGACGGTACGCCCATGTTCATGAGGCGTTCGAGCGTTTCCGCAGCGGATTTGGTATGGAGGGTCGAGAATACCAAGTGGCCGGTGAGCGACGACTGCGCGGCGATGTTCGCGGTGTCGAGGTCGCGGATTTCGCCGATCATGATGATGTCCGGGTCTTGGCGGAGGAGCGCCTTGAGGCCCGACTGGTAGGTGTATCCTGCCTTTTCGTCGACTTCCGACTGCACGACTCCGGGAAGTTCGTATTCGATCGGGTCTTCGAGGGTGATGATCTTGCGCGACTCGGTATTGAGTTCCTGAAGCATCGAGTAGAGCGTGGTCGTCTTACCGGAACCGGTCGGACCCGTTACGAGCACCATGCCGCTGGTTTTCGAGAGGCTTTTGTCGATCTGGCGCTTGCTCGTCCACATGAATCCGAGGTCGGCGATTTTCGGAATCGAGCCGGACGAATCGAGGACGCGGCAGACGACGTTTTCCCCCCACTTGACCGGAAGCGTGGAAATACGCACGTCGATCTTCTGGCCTTCTTCTTCGATGCGGTATTTTCCGTCCTGCGGAATATGGGTGATGTTGAGCTTGAGTTCGGATTTGTACTTGAGCCGTTCGAGCATGAGCTTGTATTCGCGGCGGCTCAAACGGAGCACCGGAACGAGCGATCCGTCGATGCGGAAACGTACGACGGTGTCGGTTTCGGTCAAGTCGTAATGGACGTCCGAACATCCGAAAGAAAGGGCTCCGCGGGTGATGACGATGAGCGCCCGATCGCTGTCTTGGCGCTCGAGCGATTCGGCGACGAATTTCGCGAGTTCCACGAAGCGATCGGAATGGAAAGTCGCCGAAGCCTCCTTGGAAACCAGGGAGTCTTTGACTTTTCGAAATTCTTCTTCGTTGGTAATTACCGACATAAGCGCATCAGGATGCGGAAAGAGTAGTTACGACAATCGTACCATACCCCTGTCGTTATTGCAAAAACCGAAAGTTCGGTATACTCATCGGAAACGAAGACGACCCTATCATTCACGGTACCGAATATGGGAAATCCGCTCGTCACATTCGCTCTCATGGGTTCGTACGCAGTATGCTTGCTGTTCGTATGGACCGTTTTTGAAAAGCGCCTGAACGTCGTATACCGCCGCCACGTTGAAAAATGCTCGCCCTTCGGGGAACGCGGCCTCGGCAGGCTCGACAAGCGCCAGCGCATCGCGCTCCGCACCGTCATGCTCGCGAATATGGCCGTCTCTCTCGGAGTCATCTATTTCATGACGAACTAGGGTATGAACGCGATCATCGAAAACGATTCCACCATCGTCACCCGGCATCCGATCTACCTGTTCTACATGGCGGTCAAAGGACTGCTCATCGGAACGGTCTGACTCGGGCTCGCGGTGATTTTCACCGTCTACAAGGCCGACGTTCCCGCCGATCTCGTCCACTATTTCATATTCCCGGCGGTTCTCGTCCTCGTGAACTACGCGATGTTCCAGCTGGTTTTCGGAATTATCCGGTACCATAACAAGCTCATCATCGTCGTCCGCGACCGCATCATCCTCATTTCGAGTTCGCTCATACTGAAGGAAGACATCGAAATCATGGAACTTTCCAAAGTGATGAAGATCGACGTCGAGTGCCATGGGCTCCTTCCCAACGTCCTCAACTTCGGCATGCTCATCATCGAACAGCAGAAGAACGACGTCCGCACCATGCGCCTCGTTCCCGATCCGTTCACGGTCCTCCGCATCATCCGCGAAAAAACCAACTACCTCTCCGCAAGCACCAACGGCACCGGCGACCTCGCCTTCTTCAAGGTCTAACCCTTCGCGGACATGTCCTACCGTTTTCTTAAAGCAGACGCTTTCCTCGAGTCCAAGCACTTGCCGGAAAGGGTGGAATCGTTCTTTTTCACTTTGGAAAAGGACTTCGGCCACGTCGTGTTCGACGAACTCTGCGTACTGAAGAAGATCGGGCACGAATACCGGCTGGTCTACCACCACTGCTACGACGGCTGATCCTGCCGGCTCGGAGGACCCAACGAAGAAGCCATCATCCACGAAACCGAATATTTCGTAGAGAGCCTGCTGAAACGCGGCATGCTCGCCAATCGGGAAGGAGTCTTCGATCTCAAGCGCGACGGTCCCGTATTCGACGCGATGATCCACTTGGGCGACTATTTCTTCGCCCTCAACAACACTTCCCTTTCCATCCGCACGCTCGAAGAGCGCTACGGCGTCTCGCGCGGAGGAATCATCAAACGCATCAGGGAATACTGCGCCTCGTTCGAGGCCAATGAAGAAATCTAACCGACAGAACCGAAAAGAATGTCCTTCGTAATGAAAAACGAGTCTTTCCGCTGCGTGAGCTGCGGAAAAGACGTGAGCGCGCATCCGGAAGGCTCGGCACGCAACCATTGCCCGCACTGCCTGACCTCGCTCCACGTCGACGCGGAATTTCCGGGAGACCGGGCGTCGGATTGCGGCGCGCAGATGAAAGCTGCGGATCTGGACGTACGGAAAAACCGCGGGTACGTCATCATCCACGAATGCGTGAAATGCAAGAAACGCATCGCCAACAAGACCGCCCCCGACGACGAACTGTTGCCGTTCATAACCACCCGCAGCGAACGGCTCGCCCGAGAACTTCCCCCGAGATAGACGCGCCATGTCGAAAAACCCTTCCGATACCGTCCGCGAAGCCGCTGACGATTTCTTTTCCCGCCGTCCGCAGGAAAAGGATTTCGTCGTGGCGCTTTCCGGAGGAAGCGATTCGGTCGCCCTCCTGCGGTACGCGGTTTCGAAATTCTGAAAAGGCCGCGTGACCGGGGCGCATTTCGACCACTGCCTGCGCGGCGAAGAATCCGGAGCCGACGCCGAATTCTGCAAGAACCTCTGCGAAAGGCTCGGCGTGGCGTTCCGAACCGAGAAACGCGACGTCGCCGCATTCGCCTCCCGAGAAAAAACCGGCACCGAAGACGCGGCGCGCAAACTCCGGTACGATTTCCTGAAGCGCGTGTCCGACGAACGCGGTTTCGCGGCCATTCTCACGGGCCATACCGCCGACGACCAGGCAGAAACCGTGCTCGCGAACTTCTTCCGCGGTTCGAAACTCCGCGGACTTTCGGGAATCCCCAAGGAAAACGGCAGGATTCTCCGCCCGTTCTTGGAATTGAAAAAGTCCACGCTCCTCGCCTATCTCGAAGAACTCGGGCAGGACTACCGGACCGATTCGAGCAACGCCGACCCCGCGTACCTCCGAAACCGCATCCGAAACCGCATCGTTCCGGAAATCGAAACGTTCAATCCCGGCATCTCTTCGACCGTTTCGAGGTTCGCGCAGTACGCGTTCGAATTGGACGAATACCTCGCGAACGAAGTCTTCGCCTATCTCGATGCCCAAAAGGAGCCGAAGACCTTCGAAATCGCCGATTTCGCCCGATTGACCACGTTTTTCAAGAAGGAGGTACTGTCCCGTCTGTACGCCGAAGCCAACGAAGGCGGCGTCGGCCTTTCCGAAGGCATGGTCTCGGAAATGCTCCGGTTCTGTTCCGCCGATTTCTGAGGAAAATCCAAAACGTTCTGATCGCTCGAACTCGAACGGCGCAAAGGCCTGATCTCCTATAAGAAAATCCGCAAGCCCTAAGGTTCGCGGATTTTCTTTAGGCCTTGCGGATTTTTTCGGAAGGCGTCAGTTTAATGACGAATTCGGCACCGCCGCCTTGCGGGTCGACGATGGAAATGTCCCATTTTTCGCGATCGGCGATCTTCTTCACGATGGCGAGACCGAGTCAGAACCCTTCGAGCGGACGGGATTTGTCAGTACGGTAGAAGCGTCCGAAAATCTTCTGCTTTTCCGAATCCGGAATGCCGATTCCGTAGTCTCGGACTCGGACGACGTTTCCGGAGGCCGAAAGGTCGATACGTTTCGAGCCGGAATGGATGGCGGCGTTACGGATGAGGTTGGTCACCACTTTTTCAAGTTCGGAGACCGGAAGCATGCTCGTGAATCCGGGAAGATCGAGCACTTCGAGCGTTATGCCTTTCTCGGCCAAGAACGGCAGGAGCGGATCGGAGATGTCGTAGAGGAGTTCGGGAAACCGGACTTCTTCGGGTTCGGCGAACGTCCGCGATTCTTTACGGAGTTCGAGCAGTCAGGAAGACAGACGGTCCATCTTGTCGGCGGCCGTAAGGATGTTGCGGAGTTTCGCCTGGGCTTTTTCGGTCATTCCGTCCGAAGCGAGAAGGAGCTCGGCGGAGGTCCGAATCACCGTCAGCGGAGTACGTAATTCGTGGCCCGCGTCGGAAACGAACTCCTTTTCGCGAATTATCGAAGCCCGTATTCTTTCCGTAAACCGATCGAAAGACTGGGCTAGGAAACCGATTTCGTCCTTTGGAAAGGAATCGGCGATGGGTCAGGACTTGGATTCTTTCTCGGGATCGGCTTTTTCCACGAGCTCCGCGAGAAGTTTTACCGGCGAAAGGACCTTGGAAGTCACGAGGTAGGAAACGAAGAGGGCGAAGAGGGTCGAAGTCGCGACGATGAATGCGAGGATGTTCGCCCTGAGCGCGAGCTTGTTCAGCATGTACGAATCTTCCCGAACGCCTACGGCCAGTTCGAGACGTCAGAAACGGCCTCCGTAGAAAATGTACGAATCGTTCGTGACGGTTCCGTAAAAGAATCAGGAACGCCCCCGTACGACGTCGTCGTCGGTCTGTTCGGGCGCGGTGATGGCAAGCCCCTCGGTATCGCGAAGGACCGTCATGATTCCCACGGAAGAGGCCGCCTTAATATGCTGTACGGCCGAAGAGCTGATCTTCACCCCATAAGGGTCGTACTTGGTATCCGAGAGGGTCGCGGTCAAAGAAAGGAACTGCGAAAAAAGCAGTTCCTCGGTTTCGATACGGAGCGCCTGGGCATACGCGAAGTAGGTCGCGAGCGCGGAGACGGAAATGAGAAACGAACACGCTGCGGTAAAAAGCACCGCGATGCGCGTCCGTATCTTGAGGGGGGCGAAAAGCCGGTTCATTAATCCTCCTTAATGACGTACCCCATTCCACGAACGTTGCGGATGAGGCCCTTTTCGAACGGGATGTCCATCTTTGCGCGGAGCATCTGCATATGGGTGCGGACGACGTCGCTGGTAAGGTCGGAAGCGTCGGTCCAAAGGGCGGCTTCGATTTCGGTTTTCGAAACTACGCGGCCCGCGTTCTTCATGAGAAGTTCGAGGAGTTGGAAGTGTTTCTTGGAAAGCGGGATGACCTGGCCTTCGCGGGTGACTTCCTTGGTGGCGGTGTCGAGCGAGAGCGGGCCGACCTTGTACACGCGGTCGGAAGACTCGTGTCCTGCGCCGTTTCCGCGTCGTGCCAAAGCGCGGATACGCGCTTCGAGTTCGCGTAGCGAAAACGGCTTGGCGAGGTAGTCGTCGGCACCGGCATCGAGACCTTCGACCTTGTCGGAGATTTCGCCCTTGGCGGTAAGGACGATGATCGGGGTGGTGATTCCCGCTTCGCGGACGCGGCGGATGATCGAAACGCCGTCCACGCCCGGAAGCATGAGGTCGGTGACGATGCAGGAGTGGCGGCCGGTGAGCGCGAGCGCGAGGCCGTCGGTCCCGTTGTCGGCGGTTTCTACGGAATACCCCTTTTCGGAGCAGTATTCTGCGACGTTTCCGGAGATCTCGGTATCGTCTTCGATAATGAGAATAGGCATGATAATGTGGGTTACCTAAGGATTACGAACGTTTTTTCGCGTCGACGAAGCGGTTCGCCACGGCTTGTTGTACGAGCATGAAGAGCGTACCTATGAGCCAGTATACTCCTACTCCCGCAGGAAAGAAATAGGTTGATACGCCAATCATCACGGGCATCCCCCAAAGCATGGCGGCGTTCATCATCCGAGGATCGAGCGGGGATTCGGCCACGAGGGTTCCGTCCTCTTTCTTCTCAAACACCTGAGGCGCTTGGGAAGCGGGGTTACGAGCCATGGAAAGCTTGATTTGAAGCCACGTAAAGCCCATTACGAGAGCGGCGAGGAGAAACCCCGCGATACCGCCGACCGCCTTGAGTTCCATGCCGAGGAACTGGGTGGAAACCATCGACGGATCGAAATTCGAAAGCGCCGGATAGAGGAAAAAACTGTTCGAAGGATCGCCGATTCCGCCAATTACCCAGTACAACACGATGAGAATCGGCATCTGGATGAGGAGCGGGAGACAGGATCCGAGCGGATTCACCCCTTCCTTCTTGTAGAGTTCCATGAGTTCCATGCCGATTTTCGCCTGATCGCCTTCGAATTTCTTCTGGATTTCCTTCACCTTCGGCTGGATGGCCTGCATCTTTCGCGAAGAAACGAGGATGTGGTGCTGCGGTATGAGGAGTCCGATGCGGATGAGCACGGTAATCGCGATGATGGCGAGACCGAGGCTGTGTCCCGGAAGGTTTTCGATAAGGAACACGAAAAGGTTCAATACCGGGCGGAAGAAGATTTCGGTAAAGAAATTCCGGATCGCGCCGCGTTCCTGAAGGGTCGTATCGGCTACCGTTTCCGTGCCGTTCGCCTTGAGCTTGAAGGCGTACTGGCCCGGATTGGCGAACACTTTGGAGATGACGGAAAAATCGATCTTCTCGTGTCCGGCAGGAGCGATCTCGACGGTTTTACAGAACGCGGTGAACGCGCCGTCTATTTCGATCTTGCGGTAATCCTTGAGGATTTCGAAATCCTTACAGGTATCGATTTTCACGGCGGCCGAGGTACCGTTGGTAACGGTCACCACCGGAATCTTCGGTACGGTCGACGTTTTTTCCGCGACGGCCACCACTACGCCGGTAACGGCGGCCTTATCGGCCGGCTTCGGCATGAAGTAGTTGAATACGACGAGGAAGACGAAGAACGCGAGAAGGAAATTCAGAAGACGGTCTTTCATGGTTTTTGGAATGGGGTTCGTATTACGGGTTTTTTACCGGCGCCTTCGGCAGCTCGGAGAAGATTTTCTTATACAGGTGCCGCACGTCGTCCTCGAAGGTTTTTACGGCTTCGGGATTTCGATGGTCGAGGGGCTTGCCCTTTTTCGGCACGAGCACGACGTCGCTCGAAAGCTTGTTTTCGAGGTACGGGCGCGCCAAATCGTACGCGCGCCGCCGGAAGAAATTCCGGCTCACTCCGCATACTACCGATTTTCCGGAAAAAATCGCGGCGAAACGCGGAAATCCCGCGCGATTCGACGCGACGTTGGCAACGAGCGAATACGAAAAGAAAGGTTTTTTATATTTCAAAACCTTTCGAATTTCGCGTTCGACAAGCCTCCGATCCTTGCTGATCATACGGCTCTATGAAAAACTAGCGGGCGCGGAAGTGTTCGCTGGAACCCGGGTACTGCACGACGCGAGCGGTACCGCCTGCGACGATGTGGAGTTTGGACTTACCCTTGGTCTCCTTGAAACGGTTCGGGTAGCTTACGGCGAGAACCCAACGACCCTTGCGGCGGCGTGCTGCGAGAACCTTCTGTCCTCCCTTGGACTCAGAACGAGCGAGGAAGCCGTGGCAGCGGAGACGCTTGCGCTTTTTGAACTTACCGATCATAGCGGAAAAAATGAATGACCGAAGACGAGGAAGCCGCCTTCGGATTAAGTAGCGGGTGAATTGTATGGAAACCGATTCCTAAGTCAAAGGGATTTCGGAATTTACGAATTCCAATCGGATTCTTGCGACAGAGCGTTTTCCGCTGCCGTCGACTGTGCCTTCTTTTTCGAAGTTCCAGAGCCTTTCCCTACGATTTTCCCACCGACTTTAACGACGATTTCGTAGGTTTTTTCGTGGTCGGCACCAGCCTCCGAGACGAGTTCGTATTCCGGGGCTCATCCGAATTTCGCCTGGGAGATTTCTTGCAGTTTCGATTTCGGATCGACGTGGAGCGAAGCTTCGAGGATGTCGTCGGTTTCGAGAAGCACGTGCTCAGTAACGAACTTGCGTACCGCCTCGAATCCCGAATCGAGATAGAGCGCTCAGAGGAACGCCTCGAAGGTGTTGGCGAGAATGTAGGGGTTCTTGTCGCCCCCGGCGAGGGTTTCCCCGCGGGAAAGAAGGACGAGTTCGCCGAACCCGATGCGTTCGGAGGCTTGGGCGAGGTTCTTTCCGCGGACGAGTGCCGAACGGATGTCGGTCATTTCGCCTTCGGATTTCTCAGGGAATTTCTTATAGAGGAATTCGGTGGCTACGAGTTCGAGGACGGCGTCGCCCAAGAATTCGAGACGTTCGTTGGATTCCGGAAAGTCGTATTCGTTGAGCACCGAACGGTGGATGAACGCCGGAACGAACGCCTGGACCGGCGATTCGATTTCGAAACGTTTCAGCATTTCGGCGACGTTGCTTTCGAACCCGTTGCGGTCGAACCGGAAGGTTTTCTTGGCCATGGGCCGAAATGATGGACTAAAAGATCCCGTGGGTGTCGCCCTTCTTTTCGGCGAGTTCGGCCTTGAGGGTTTCGCGGTCGTTCTTCAAGGAATTCAGGACGCCGTTGACGAGGGTCTTGGCGTTTTCGTCGGAGAATTTTTTAGTAAGCTCGATGGCTTCGTCGATGGAAACGCGCTCGGGCACCTTGTCGCACTCGAGATAGAGCATTTCGTACCCGGCGATGAAAATCGGGAGGATGTTCACTACCGGCATCATTTCGATTTCGAATTTCGGAGCGTACTTACGCACTACCGAGCAGAGTTCGGCCTCGCGGGAAACGACTCCGGCGAAAGTTTCAGAAAAATACGCGTCGGTCGCGAGATGTTCGAAGCGTTCGTCGAAATAGGATTCCAAAAAATTCCCGATATCGAACCGCTCGCCCAGAACGCTTCGGCCGTAGAGGGCCTGGAGAAGGCATTCGCGCGTTTCGTGGCGGCTCGCTTTTTTCATGGGTCGGAGAAGGAAAGGAACTTTTTGGGAATGTTGAACCGTCCGAAAAAAACGGACGGTCGAAAAAAGGGACCGGCAGGAGCCGGCCCCTTCGGGATTAGGCCCGAACCGTGGTGACCTTGGAGGTCTTGCCTACGCTGTAGACTTTGCGACCCTTGTAGGTTCCGGTAACGTCGGAAGCGAAGTGCGAAAGGCCGACTGCGTTGCCCTGTTCGTCGTACTGGAGGGAAACGAGATCCTTAAGCTTTTTCGCCTTGAGGAGCTGCCACTTGCCGTGGCGCTTTGCGGTCTGGACCTTGGAAGCTTTTTTCGGGGGAGAAAAGGTCATACGAAAAGAAAGAAGGACGTAAAAACGTGCGTTTAGTAGAAAACGGGGGCAGTATATGGAATCGCGCGGCGGATGCAAATCGGATTTCCCCAAATACCTGCGGCTGTCGCATGCGTTTGCAGACGATATCGGAAAACGGGGCTTGCGTTTTTTGAAAAAACCATAGAAATACCAATTCTGAAACCATTTCCACAAATGTCGGCACTGAAGAATAAAAGCGTCCTGATCCTCGACGATTCGAAAGCGATGCGCGACATGCTGCGCGTGCACCTTTCGAACATCGGCGTGGCCGACGTGTCGCAAGCCGAACGCGTTCCCGACGCGATGCGCGCTATCCGGGCGCGGGCTTTCAACGTCATCCTCTGCGACTACAACCTCGGCGAAGGCCGCAACGGCCAGCAGTTCTTGGAAGAAGCCCGCGTAGCGAAAGCCATCCGCCACTCGGACGTTTTCATGATGGTCACTGCCGAAAAGGCGTACGAAAACGTCATGGCCGTCGCCGAATACGCTCCGGACGACTACCTGTTGAAACCGTTTAACGCGAACGAGCTCGACAAACGCCTCATGGCGGCGTTCCGGAAGAAATTCGAACTCCTCGACGTTCTCGAACCGCTCGACCGAGAAGATTTGGTCGCGGTACTCTCCGCCTGCGACAAGCGGCTCGCTTCGGACTCCGCGAAATTCCGCATGACCGTCGAACGCATCCGTGCGGAAACCTTTTTGGAACTCGAGCGTTATGAGGACGCCGCCCGGTGCTTCGAAGACATCCTCCTCGACAAACCGCGCGCCTGGGCCGAACTCGGCCTCTGAAGGGCGCTTCTGCATCTCGGGGAGGTCGAACGGTCGAAGGCATTGTTCGAGCACGTGTCCGAAACCTTCCCCACCTACCTCAAGTCGCATGACTTCCTCGCCGAATTCCATGAAGCGAACGGCAACGACGAAGCCGCGCAGACGGCCATAGAAAAGGCGGTGGAACAATCCCCGCTCCGCATGGACCGGCAAGGGAAGCTCGGGGAAATCGCCATCCGCAATTCCGATCTCGAAACCGCCGAAAAGGCGTTCACCAAGATCGTGACGCACGGAGCGGGGTCGTGTTTCCATAACCCCGAAGCGTATCTCCGGCTCGCGGAAATCAATTTGAAAACGGGAAAGGCCAAAAAGGCCGCGGAAGTGCTCGATTCGCTCCAGAAGGCCATCGACAACGCGAACAAGAGCAAGTACGAAAGCGCGTTCAAATCCAACCCTGTCGCCGATTTCTGCCTCGCCGTAGGACGCACTGACGGCGAGCGCCTCAGGGGTGATAAGAAAGCGAGTGAAAAACACTTCGAAACCGCCCTGGCGCTCCTTTCCGGAAACCCGTGACTTCCCTTCCCCGCGAATTCGGTCCTCCGTTTCGTAGTCGATTGCCTGATTTTCGAAAAATACGACGAAGCCGCGACGTTCGTACGCACCGTATGCGAAAACTCCAACCGCCGCGCGGCCTTGAAAGAAGCCGCCCTCGGATATTGTCCCGACGAACCGACGAAGACGAAGGTCAGGACGCTCTTCATCGAAATGGAAGACGTGCTCGAACGGAACCTGCACGCCGGAATCGAGCTCGCGAAAAAAGGCGACTGGGAAGGTGCCGCGAAGCTCTCCATGGAAGCGGCGGAGAAGCTCCCGGGCAACCTCGAAGCGCAGCTCATGGCTTCGCAGATCCTTCTCAAGGCGATGGAAAACGGAGGATGGAACGACGAACGGTTCCTGCACGCCCGCAGGTTCCTCGAAAAGGCGCGCAGACTCTCGCCGAACGACGTCCGACTCGCGAAGCTCGGCGAAATCATCGACCGCGTGAAGAAAAAATTCGGCATCAAGAGCGAACCGGCGCGCAAACGGTACGAGCCGCCGAAAAAGAACGCCGGTGCCGAGAAGCGCGGTCACGACCGTGCCGCCGACGAAGCCCTGTTGCCAGAGCTGAACGATTTCGTTCTCAAATAGCCGTCACGTAAAAAAAAGCCCGCGGATTCGCGGGCTTTTTCGAACGGGCGCGGTTACGCGCGTTTGCGGATTTTAGCGACGAAGAACCCTTCGAACCAGTAGGACGGCAGGATTCTGAGCGTACGGGACATTTCCGCCGGGAATTTCATTCCGCGGAAATTCGAAAGGCCTTTTCTCGCCTCGGGAACGTCGAGTTCGCAGGGTTCGAGCACGGCGGACGGGAATTCGGCCAAAAGCGCGGCGACGACCGCTTCGTTTTCTTCCGGTGCGAGCGTACAGGTCGCGTAAACGAGGGATCCGCCGGCATTCAGCGATTTGAACGTCATCGAGAGGAGCTCCGACTGCGCGGCGGCTTTTTCGAGCACGTTCTTTTCGGTCCAGAAACCGAACGTCCGTTCGTCGTCGGTGCGGATGCGACCTTCGGCGGAACACGGCGCGTCGAGGAGCGCGGCGTCGAAACTGCCGTTCATGCCGTGCACGAGGTATGCGAGCGCGTCGGTTTTTACCGTACGGACGTTGGTCGTGCCTTGGAGTTTGCAGTTATGGGCGAGCTTGTCATAGCGGATTTGGTGCTTTTCAAGCGCCACGATTTCACCGCCGCCTTTCAGCATCGCGGAGATTTGGGTGGTTTTCGAACCCGGCGCGGCACAGGCGTCAAGCACGCGGGAACCCGGTTTCAGATCGAGGAACATGGCCGGAACCATGCTCGAAAGGCTTTGGACGTAGATCTTTCCGCCGTAGTAGGCGTCGGTCCCCTTGAGGGCGTATTCGCTCTCTTTGGGAATGAGGTACGCGCCGGGAATCGGGGCGTACTTCTCGAACTGGATACCTCTTTTAACGAGTTCGGCCTCTACGGTCGCCGCGTCGGATTTCAACGGGTTGATACGGAAAGACGCCGGACGTTCGGCGGAGAACCCCGCCAATACGGCGCGGAATTCGGGTTCGGAGAGGAACGCGGAAAGGCGGTTGAACAACTCGGAAGGAAGCGGCTTCGTCATGCGGAAAAAGGATGATGGCGAAATAGGGCGCGCTTTTTTACAAAACGACGTCCGAA
>JBAQKV010000058.1:0-18823 GCA_049301335.1 Patescibacteria group bacterium | reverse complement strand
GTGCGTGAGGGCCGCGTCGATCTTGACGAGCGAACCTTCGCGGGCCGGTTTGTCCTTGAGGGCGAGAAGGTATTCGTCCTTCGTGACGCGGAGGTCGGAGGGCAGGATGCGGTCGATGTCGTGGGTGGCTTCGATTTCGTCGATCTTTTCGAAAATTTCCTCGATTTCAGAAGCGTCGAGTTCGCCGCCTTCGGCGATGGCTTCGGCAGTCGAAAAGGCGATGAGGTCTCGCTCTACCATCGATCTGAGGAACGCGAGCTTCTTGTCCTTGTCGAGGCGGGAAAGGAGTTTTTCCTTGTCTTTGCGAAGACGGAGGGCCTCCGCGATTTCGATCTTCTTATCGGCCTCGATCTGTTCTTTGGTACGCTTTTCCGCTTCGACGACGGTCTCTACGGGAACCTTGAGTTTTTCGGTCATGGGAAGGAATGGACGGAAGTGTGGATTTGACGGGGGGAATTATACGAATCCGACCCCGATACACAATAGCACCAGCGCGGTTACGGTCACGTCCTTCCTGCTCGGAAGGTCCTTATGCACGAAATACGACGCGGTGAGGGTTACCGCGAGCGTGATCATCGAGAGGAGGATGGTCGCGACGACGCCGATTTCCTGGTACAAGTAGAGGTTGATGGCGGTGACGAACACCCAACAGAGGCTCGGAACCACGGTCGACCATACGAACGTGGAGCGCTCGGACTTCTGGGGAAATACGAATCCTTTCGGCTTCAGGAGGAAATAGGCTCAGAGGATCAGGAATCCGAGAAAGTTCTGAATCCCGACGATGGAAAACGGATGGTACGTCGTCGCTACGTACGCGGAAAGGAGCGTCGCGACGGATCGGAGCATTTCCCCGGATCCGAGCAGGAGACAGTATTTGTTGAAACGGAGCTTCCCCCTGTCCAAATTGGAAAACACGATTACGGCGGTCGCGGCGAGCGCCGCGGAAAGTTGGAGAACGGAAGTCTGTTCGCGAAAAATGACGAATCAGAAAACGATCGAGCTGATCTGCGCGACCTGCGTATACGGCGCGAGGACGCTGATCTTTTCGAAGGAATACGCCTTCGTCAGCAAATTCCCGAGCCCGATGGTGCAAACGGCGATTCCCAAAAAAATGAGCGCGTCCTTCCAGGAATGGGTGACGGCCAGAAGGTCGCGGACGAGGTCGGCGTGAAAAAAAAGGAAAAACGCCGGAGTGACGACGAGGACGATGCAGTACCCGAGAAAATACAGGAGGTTGAAATCCGCGTGGATTTTCGCGGAAATGTCGGCGGCTTTCTTGTACGTCACGGTGTCGAGCACGTCGAGCAAAGACGAAGCCAACGCCCAAACGAAGGGAGGAAACATAGTGCGGAAAAATACGTTTCGGCGATATTACCACTTCCCTTCGGAAAAATCGAAGAAAAACGCGCTCGACCGCGTGACAATCCGAACGATATTTATATACTTCGTACATATACGTAACCGAAAACCCATGTTCCGCTGTTCGAACTGTTCGCACACCCAACCGAAATGGACGGGCAAATGTCCCGCCTGCGGCGAATGGAACTGCTTCGTCGAGGCCCCGAACGAGCCCAAAAAGGGTTCTGCGGCCTCGCAATCGACGGCATCGTCCGGCAAGGCGCTCGCGGTTTCCACGATTTCGAACGAGAAATCCGAAGCGAACCGCCGCATTCCCGTGGCGTCGTCGGAATTGAACAACCTCCTCGGCGGAGGCATCGTCCCCGGGTCGCTCATCCTCCTCTCGGGGGAACCCGGCATCGGCAAGTCCACCCTTTCCATCCAGATCGCCGACTGGTTCGCCCAAAATGGAAAAACCGCGCTCTACGCGTCCGCCGAAGAGAACGCGGCCCAGATTTCCGACCGCGCCATCCGTTTGGGCATTTCCAATCCCGACATCCGCCTCCTCACGGCGTCGCTCATCGAAGACGTGTTCGCTACGCTCGAAAACGACCCGTCCGGCCTCGTCATCCTCGACTCGGTCAGCGTGTTCGGTTCGAGGAATTTCCCGCAATCCGCGGGTTCGGTCACGCTCGTCCGCGCCACGGCGGAGGCGGCCATGGAATTCGCCAAGCGCACGGGCAAAGCCGTCATCCTCATCGGGCACGTCACCAAGGACGGCGCGATTTCCTGACCGAAGGCGCTCGAACACCTGGTGGATACCGTCCTCTTCTTAGAAGGCAGCCGCTACGAGGACTACCGTATCCTCCGTTCGCTCAAGAACCGTTTCGGCGCCACCGACGAAATCGCCCTCTTCCGAATGACCGAAGAAGGCCTCAAGGATCTGGCGAATCCCGGCCTCGAATTCGCGGATTCGAAAAACGCCTCCCTCTCGGGAAGTGCGCTCACGGTAACCATGGAAGGTTCGCGCCCCATCGTCGTGGAAATCGAAGCCCTCACGACCTATACCAAATTCGGGTATCCCAAGCGTTCGTCGCGCGGAATCAACCAAGGCAAACTCGACCTCCTTTTGGCCGTACTTTCCAAATGGACCGAAGTCAAAACCGAGAGCCACGACGTGTATCTCAACGTCGCCCGCGGAATGACGCTTTCGGAACCCGGTTCCGACCTCGCGAGCGTCGCGGCCATCGCGTCGTCCCGAAAGGAACATCCGCTCGGAAAAACCGCGTGGATCGGAGAAGTCTCCCTCACCGGTACGGTCAAGAACGTCTTCCGTCTCCAAAAGCGCGTCGATGAGGCCGCGAAGCTCGGATTCGAACGCATCGTCGTCCCCAAGGATTCCGGCGCGAAACTCCCGAAGGGTTCCGAATCGAAGCTCATCGAGGTATCGACCGTGGCCGAAGCCGTAAAGCTTATCTCGAAGTAGGCGCGGCCGCCAAATCCATCACCATGTACGGATCGTCCGACGAATCGTTTTCTTTCGGGAAGGCGATTTTTCAAACCGTCGGATCCCCTTTCGAGAAATCCGCGAGATAGATTCCGTCGTTGTTCACCGCGACGGCGACGTCGGGCTTTCCATCGGAATTCCAATCCCCGGCAAGAATCGCGTGGATGGCGTAATTCCCCCACGGCTCAGAAGTGGCGTTCTCAGCCTTTTTCGGGTCGCCGAAAACGGTTTTCCTATCGAGAACGAACGAATTCCCCGATTTTTTCAATACGTAGAGCGTCGCCTTGTCGCACCCGACTTGGATGGTGGGGTATGGGAGTACGGCCGACTCCGAAAGCGTCTTGCATTCGCGGTGTCCGAGGAATTCGAACGCCATGCGTGGCACGAGCGCACCGCTTTCAGACGCGAACCGGTACAGTTTCGGTGCGGATTCGGAATCCGTCGCCACGTGTTCGTAGAGCACCAGGAGTTCCTTCTTTCCGAAAAATTGCGTAGCTTTCAGCCGACGGGCGGCAGACGGTTGCGGAAGCCCTATGTCCGAAACCGATCCCGAACCGAGTCATCCCGTGAACGAATACCGGAAAACGGTTCAGAACTCTTTCATTCAGGATTCGGAACTCACGAACGGGGTCGTGGCAGTCAGGTAGGCCTCGTCGATTCCGTCGCCGTCGAGATCGGAAAACGCGAGAAAATGCGAAAGGACGGCGCCGGTACCCGCGGCCTTTGAGAACCCCCTCGGAATCGAATAGGCGCGCTCGGCTCGGGTATCCCGATTCGTAACCACGAGCGTGCCCGTCCCATGCGTTACGGCACCGAATATTTCTCCGTCCACGTTTCAGAAAGCGCAGCTTCGGAAGCGGTATTCGGGGCTTTCCGAAAATTTCGAAACCTGGGCGCGTTGGACTCCCGACGTTCCGTTTCCATCCATGCGGAAAATCTTGGCCGAGTCCGGCGAAAGTCCGGTCCGCCCTCAGGTCACGTAGGTTTCCGAACCGCTCGAGCAAAACCCTTGGGCGAAAAAATCTTCCGGAAAACCTTGAATTTTCCTGGAGCGCAGGTCGGTCGGAAACGTGGATGAAAAATCACGGAAAGAAAAACCGTAGGTTCCGGTTTCTTGTGTTCCGTCAGGACGGACGCGTAGGACGGACGCGTAAAAATCCGGAACGGAAGGAAATTCGGACAAGGTCCGATATCCGAAAACCACGGTAAGCGCGATGAGTACCGCCGCCGTGAGGATGAGGAAAAATTTAAAAACCCTATCCATGTTCGGTAACCGGTTCGATGACGGCGGACTGCGCGAGGATTTCGATGCCGGAATCCGAAACTCCCACCGTTTTCCCTTCGAATTCCGAAGGGCGTAGCGACGGCGAAACGAACGTCGGGAGACCGCGTTCGCGGGCGACGATAGCGAAATGCGACAATCTCCCTCCGGTGCGCGACACGACGGCCACGACGTTCGGCGGAAGCGTTTCGGCAAGAGAAGGGACGAGGCGTTCGACGAAGGCCACTACGGGCGAAGAATCTTCGGAATCGAGATCCGAAAGCGTGACGAATTTTCACGAAGCGGATCCGCCGGACAACTCCGACCAGAAAACCGCCGAAGCCGATTCGACGGAAATCTGCGGGAAGCGGATTTCGACCGGGCAACGGGAACCGCTTTCGGACGCCTTCGAAGTCGGACGGAAGAGATCGGAGCAGATGACCGAAACGGTACGCCCGGCTTCCCGTAAAAAATCCAACACCAACCATGCCGCCGCGCCTTCGGAAGAGGGGTCGGAAAATCGATCCGGATCAGCCAAGGGCGTGGAAAACTTCGAAACGTCGCGGAAAGAAAGCGAATTCCCCACCGGTTTCGCCTTGGAAACCCTCTTGAAAAGGGCTTGCCAAGGTTCCGGATTTTTCGGCACGTATTCGCTATGGAACCCCACCGGATTCTTTTTTACGTATTTCGAAATCGACGACGCGAGGAAATTCGCCTCGAACACCGGCGGATAGACGAGATTCAAAAACTCTTCCCGGTCGGGTTTCTTCTTCGATTCCAACGCCGAAACCGCGGCGTCGAGGGCTTCGAACATGCGGTTTTCCAAATCTTCGAGCCGGTCTTTCTTGCCGTATACGAGACTCGAACCCACGGAACCGAGACGCCAGAAATTGCGGCTCTTCCTCCAAAATCGCACGAACGGGTTCGTGAACTCGACGGCTTCGAAGCAGCGGCGTTCGGCGACCGGATCGATGAACAGCTTGCCAGCGACCGTCGTGAGGAAATCTTTCGGAGCGTACGCGATCCCCCACCGCGCGTACGCGGAAACCACGGCTTCGCTCCGATAGAGCTCCGTAAGGAATTCGAATTCCGCCGGAGTCGGTTCGCTGAAGACGTCGGAAAGTTCGTTACGTACGAGTTCTCGACCGGTTCGGGCGTTCTCGACTTCGTACCGGTCGAATTCACGAAGAAGCGCGATGTCGGAAGCACTCAACGTCGTGATCGGACGGGATTGCAATACGAAGGGCGACCCGTCTTCGGCGATTCCCCATTCCACGTCCTGTGGACGTCCGAATACCGATTCGATGCGGCGAAAGGAATTTCTCCAGAATTCCCAATCGACGCCCTTCGCCGGGGATTTTTTGGGAATCTTCGCGGAAAATCCCGATACGGGAGCGCGTCGGGAGAAGGCTACGCGGTCCGGCACGTTCTTTCCGGAAACGAGGGCTTCGCCAGCTCAGAAAGCGACTTCGGCTACCATCGCGTGCTTCGAAAATTCGGGGTCGCAAGTGAAAGTCACTCCGAAAACCTTCAATGGGACGTATTCTTGTACCAATATTCAGAAGTCCGCAGTGGGAAGTTTCCCCTTCTTTCCTGATTTGGGAACGAGCGTTTCCGATTCGAAGCGTTCGAGGGATTTACGAACCGTATCCACGGCATCGGCGACGTCGTCGAAGGGCACGTCCAAAAGGCTGCGGAACGCTCCGGCTTTCGAATCGGATACCGCGTCTTCGGAGCACGAGCTCGAACGAACGGCGTACCGTTTGGAGACCGAATCCTGTCCGAACGTATCGGCGAGCGTTTGGAAAAAGCGGTCCTTTTCGGATTCCGAAAGGACGATCTTGCGGGACGCTTCGCCGGTGAGCGCGAGCGACGGGGGTACGGGAAACCCGTTTTCGGAAAGCGTTCGGCAATTCTCGGCCTTGTTCCCAATGGCGTCTTCCGAATTTCAAAACAGCGCGAAAACGCCTTTTTTCACCGGAACGAGCGCTACGCACTCGAATTCGAAAAGCCAGTCGTCGCGACAGACGTCGCAAACGTTGGACGCTACCGGAAAGTCGCAGGCTTCGGCGTTTTTCCACTCCTCGAAATCCTTAGCGGAACCGGGGTTCTTAAAGTAGGCGTACGACCGTACGACGTGCGAAAAATCCGCCCCGGCGATATCGAGAAGTTCGCGGACGGTTTCCATGGTATGCGCGACGTTGGCCCGGATATCGGAAGCGTTGAGCGTTTTTCCGTCGGGAGATACCGATGCGGTCCCCGAAACGTGGACGCGGCGCCAACCGCCTTCTTCCATGTGCGCGGCACGGGAAAATTTCGGACCGTACGACGACGCTTCGCACTGTGCGGGGGTTTTGTACCGTACTACCTTAGGCGAGGATTCCGATCCCGCGGAACGGAATTCGGCGAACGAGACCATGAGCGCGTCACCGTTCGTTTTGAAGTCGATTCCGGTGCCTGCCGGGCAGGCTTCGACGGTGACGCCGAGCTTCTCGAAACGCGCGTCCCGGACGGCGTTGAACTCGGGATACCGTTTCAGGATCGAGTCGACGAAATTCCAACTCCGGACGAAATCGGAGGTTTTCAATTTCTTCGTCCTAAGGACTTCCGAAATCGAATCGTAGAACGATTCGACCTGCTTCACGAACCCCTTCTTGTCGGAAGTTACGGCACTGAGGGCAGTAACCGTGGAACCGGGCGTTTTCAAAACGTATCCGTCGGCCCCTTCCTTCGTTTTGAAACGTTCGAAATTCCCCTCTTTCGCATCCGCGGAAACGAAGCGGAATCCGTTGGCCGAAAACGAAAAACCGGACTCTCCCCTCCCTCCGATGACGGCGGTCGGGGCGAAGGTTTTGAACACGTCCGCGAGCGAATCCGAACCGGTGTCGGACGCGGGACGGAATACCGTGACCGAGGTCCATTCGACGCCTTCGGAAGCGAGTTCGAGAAACTTCCTTTTCGCGGTTTCGAAGTCCGAACCTTCCGCCACGGAACAAAAGCCGGTGAAGAAAATCTCCGAGACGTTCTCGGAGACGGGGATTTCGCGATGCCAGGTTTTCAAATTTTCCATGCCTCTTTTTCGATACGTGAACTACCGGGATTGTACGTCGGTCTTCGCCGAATCCAAAACCGAAAGCGCCGGTGCCGCGAACGAAGGACCGATGAGGAGCGGACAATAGAGCAGGAAGAGGCCGATGGACGCCGCCACCCATTTGGCGGGGGCCGTTTCCCCCGACCTCGCGCATATCGCGGCGGAGGTTATGGAAGCGGGCATGAACGAAAGGAGGAACAGCGCTTCGGCGATTTCGGACACCCCACCGGTGACCGGGTTACCAAGTCTCGAGTCCGCGAAAAGCAGTACGGCGGTGATTCCGGGCCAAACCAGGGTTTGTGATGCCAGAACTGGGAGCGCGCGTCGGAATTCGTCCTTCCATTTTCGGGTATCGAACGCCGGCGCGATGGCGAACCCGATGAAGAAGAGCGAAAGCACGCTGTATGCGTATCCGGCCACGCCCTTTCCGAGAAGGGCGGAAAGGTTCAACCAAGAATAATCGATCCATCCTCGGTTTCCGGCATAATACGCGAAGGCGCCCAGGAAAAACGCCGCGAAGAACGATTTGGCGAACGCTGTCTCGCCTTTTTTTCGGGGAGCGGAATACGCCGATGCGAGCGATTCGAAAACGGCCATTCCCAAAACCGCGAACACCGCGACTTCCTGGAGAATGGAGTCGTAAAAACGGAAATAGAGGAGCGGTATCCCGAGCGAACGGTAATTACGGCTCGCGGCGACGAACGGGTAGGGGTCGCCGAAGAATTTCCGATACGTGAAGAAGACCGTCGCCGCCGCTGCGAAAACCCATGCCGCGATACGGATTCCCGAGGAAAACGAGAGCGTGAGCGGATCGAGTCACGCGAGACTGCCGAAAACGTAGGCCGGGAACAGTACCGAGGTCACGAACGCGGCGAGACCGGCGCCTTCCGACTTGGAGGCCGTGGATTTCCTATAGAAAATCCCGCACCCGATGAGCGCGAGAATTCAGAAATACCGGAAGACGAGTTCGTTCATTGGGGATTAGCGGTGGTTTTCGGTCGCGCGGAGAGCCTTGGAATACTTCGTCTGCATCCCCTTTCCCGTTTCCGGAGGAAACCCGAGGGCGGTAAGCTTTTCCGAAATGAGGTCCTTCACTTTTTTCTGATCGGCTTCGAACGACGCGAGTACGGCCTTGTTGGAATCGTTTCCGGCCTTGTAGACCGAATCGAAGAGCTTGAAGAACGTGTTGCGCTCGAAGTCGATTTCGATTTCCGAGAACGTCCCCACCGCCTCGTCCGGCGCCGAGGGCGAATAGACGGACGCTTCGTCGATCGTGATGAGATAGACGTTGTCCGGGTTGTCGCCATATCCGAAAGGCGTCGTTTTGTTTACGTGGAAACGGGTGCGCTTGACCACGAGGCGGACCGACGGCTTGAGGTCGGAATAGCGGAAATCCGAAATCCCCCGCTCTTTCGCCGCGTCCTTCGTGAGCGTTACGGGCGAAAGCCGGTTTCAGAATACCGGATTGCCGAGAAGCCGGACGAACGATTCGCCGTTTTCGCGCTTGAGCAAATACGACGTGATCGGGTTGAGGCGGAAGTCGTTCTTGATTTCGTAGCGGTTCTTGAGCGCCTTCTTATACCCGCCGACGTCGTTCAACGCGTCCTTCCCATACGCCTTGGTCTGGATTTCCAGGCGCTGCGGGACGATTCCCTTTTCGCGGTACGAATTCACGTCGTCGAGGGAATTCCAACGGTAACGCAATCGGTGCGAAATCCCGTTTTTTTCAAGCGTTCCCGAGGCGTCGTCGAAGTACGTGTCTTCGAAATACAGCACGTCCAAGTCGCTGCCCATATAGTAAGAACCCGTGACGTACTTGGCGTTTTCCCACTCCTTTTTCGGAAGCTCGGAAGCGATGAGGTCGTAGAGGGATTTCTTCTGCGCGTCCGAGAGCGTTCACGAAAGCGTGAGCTTGTATTCCTGCTCGAGACGGGGCGGTTCGCCCCATACCGGCAGAAGCGCGTAGGCTCAGAAAACCGAAATCCCCACAACCGCGAGAGCGGATAACGTTCTCTTGCAGGCTTTGGGGAATTTCGGAAATGACGGCATGGAACTCTGGGAAATCTCGGATTATTCTCCGCTCGGGCCTTGCGAGCGGGAAAGGCGGATGTTCTTGTGGATGGCGTCCTTGGTGGAGGTCTTGGTCGTATCGATCGCGGACGAGACCTTTTTCACCTTGTTTACGAATACGTCCAAATCCTTGGCGACGTCGACGATGATGTAGAAGAGCGGAACTCCGATGAGGAGCCCGACGAAACCGAAGAAATGTTCGGAAACGAGGAGGATGAGGAAGGTGATGAACACCGGAAACTCCATGTACGACGAGACGATCTTGGGATTGAGGTAGTACGCCTCGGTCGCGTGGACGACCGCAATCATGAGCATGAGGAGTAAAATGACCGGCTGTCCGCCGTAGTTGTACCCTACGATGAGGATCGGCACGGTGGAGAGAATGAACCCGAGCACCGGGACGAAGCCCATGATGAATACCATGACCCCAAGAGTGGAGACGTACGGGAAGACGTCGCCGCCATGGACCGCGCTGATGAGCAGGAGGCCGAGGACGGTAAGGAGCGCGTTGACAAGGGCGATGAAGGCTTGGGCCTTGAAGATGAGCCCGAAACCTTTGCCGATTTTCGCGAAAATGACGGAGTATTCTTCGTAGAGGAAGGCGAAATTTCCGCGCTTCACGGTTTCGAGATATCCGGCGATCTTGTTGCGGTCGATGATGAACACGTAACTCAGGATGAGCGCCATGAGAATCTTCATCAGCACCGCGCTGGCGTTCTTCACGTTTTCGAAAACGTCTTTCGCCGTCTTCTCCATGGAAGCCTTATCGAAATACGACGAAATCGCGGATTTCAGTCCAAGATCGACCTTCATGGCCGATTCGATTCCGGAAATGCTCTTTTCCACGTGGGACACGATGCCCGGAACTTCGGAAACGATGCCCTTGGATTCCTGAAGGACCTGCGGAACGAGGTTCGAGAAGAGGAAAACGACCGCCGCGATGAACGCGAGATAGACGATGGTGACGATGACCGCAAGACGGTTGGCCTTATTGATCGCGGAACGGAATTTTCCCGGATTGAGGGTTTTCGCAAAAGAAGCGATCCTCTTGGAAATCCAGGTCGAAAGATCGAGGAAGAGGAACGCGAAAAGGAACGTGATGAGGAACACGAAAAGAAAATCCGAAAGCGCGTAGGCGAAAAGCCCGAGGAGCGCGAACGCCGCCATCTTCTGGAAGAAGTACTTGTTGAATACGAGCCTGAGGAAAAACGGAAGGCGCATGGGTTTCGCGTTAGGGGGAATTATTTCACGGATTCGATTCTAACGGAAATCGGACGACCGCAAAGGGATTCGAGGGATTCCGAGAGCGCGGCCTTGGATTCGGGTTTGGCCAATACGCCGCTGTCGAGCATGTTCTTGGCGGTGACGAGGAACGTCGAAGCGTCGACGAACAGGCACTTGGGCGAGTTTTTCACGGCGATGACGAGCGTGGTCGTTTTGGGGATTTCCTTGAGTTTCGCCACGAGTTCCGCGATGGAGACCGAAGGGATTTCGTGGACTTCGGATGCCGGGGCAGCCTTTTCGACGACGGGTGCCGGTTTGGGGATTTCGACCAGTGCGGGGCCCGGAGCCGGAGCGTATGCGGGAGCGGGAGCCGGTTTCGAAAACGAAGCTTTGGCGGGGGCCGCGAAGTCGTCGAACGGGTCTTCCGACATCGGGAACGGTTCTTCGGGAAGCGGAACTTCGTCGAACGCCGGAACGGAATTAGCGGCCGATTCCGGTGCGGGAACCTGAGCGGTTTCAATTTCCCGGACGGGCATGGACGGAGCGGGCGTCACCTTGGGCTTCGCGGGCATTTCGATATCGCCGTACGGAACGCGGGCTACCGGTCCGTAAGCGACCTTGGCGATGGTCGTCTCGATGACGAACATCGGGTCCGGGGAAAGGCGGGCGCGGACGTAGGCGGACGAGACCGATTCGAAGAAATCGGAGAGGAACGGGAATTCGGCGCTTTTTACGCCCACCTCCAAAATGCGGTCGCGGAGGTACGAAAGGAGCTCGTCGACGAACTTCATCGGATCGGTACGGCGCAGCGTTTCGGCGGAGAATTCGAAAATCTTGGCGCTGTCGCGTTCGGCGACGGCCTTTTCGAGGGCGCGCATGAAATCGTCGCCCACCAGGCCGAGGCGGTTTTCGACGTAGGTTTTGGTAACCTTGCCGCCGAGCACGAACTGTTCGAAAAGCGTGAGCGCGTCGCGGAGTCCCCCACGGGCGAGCTTGGCAATGCGGAGAATCGCGCCGTCTTCGGCGTCGATGCCTTCTTCCTTCGCCACGAAGCGAAGGCGTTCGGCGATGTCGGTTTCGGAAATGCGGCGGAAGTCGTAGCGCTGGGTGCGCGAAACGATGGTTTCGGGAACCTTGTGCACGTCGGTGGTCGCGAGGACGAATTTCACGTGCTCCGGCGGCTCTTCGAGCGTCTTCAGAAGGGCGTTGAACGCCGGCTTCGAAAGCATGTGGACCTCGTCGATGATATACACCTTGTACTTGCCGGAGGTCGGTTGGAATCGCGAGCGCTCGATGAGGTCGCGGATATGTTCGACGCCGTTATTCGACGCCGCGTCGATTTCGACGACGTCGACCATCCGTCCTTCGAGGAAGGCCTTGCAGTGGTCGCATTCGTCGCAGGGGCTTCCGTCCTTCGTGAGGTTCAGGCAGTTCACCGCTTTGGCGAAAATGCGGGCGACGGTGGTCTTGCCCGTTCCGCGGGAACCGTAGAAAAGGTACCCGCCTACGGTACGGTCTTCCAAAAGCGCGTTCGAAAGCGCTTCCCGGATGAATTTCTGGCCGTAGAGGGAATCCCAGTTCTGGGGACGGTATTTCTGGTAGAGGGACACTGGACTAACCGGTTACTTTGAGACGGACGAGGACGGTGGGCGTCGCGTCGGACACGGGCATCTGCTGCCCCTTTCCGCACGTTCCCCCGTCGAAGAAGTGCAGGTCGTCGCCGACCATGCGGATTTCGGAGAGCATTTTCGGGCCGTTTCCGGAAATGTTGGCACCGCGGACAGCTTCGGAGATTTTCCCGTCGCGGATGCGGAATCCCGAGACGACTTTGAACACGAAATCGCCGGTGACGGTATTGACCTGTCCTCAGCCCATTTTCGAGACGTAGAGCCCGTCTTTGACGGACGCGACGATGTCTTCCTTCTTGTGGCTGCCGGCGGCGAGATAGGTCGAACCCATGCGTACGAGGGTTTCGCAGGCGTAGGATTCGCGGCGGGCGTGGCCGGTAGATTCGGTACCGAAGAGTTCGGCGGTTCGGTTCTGGTGCATGTACGAAACGAGCGTGCCCTTTTCGATGAGCACGGTTTTCTTGGCCGGATTGCCTTCGTGGTCGAGCGCGTAGAAACCGCGGAGCCCCGGAATGGTGGGGTCGTCGACGACGGTCACTTCGTCGGAGGCGACTTTCTGCCCGAGCTTCCCGCGGTAGACGCTGGAATTCTGGAGGTCGGCCTCGAGCCCGTGTCCGACGGCTTCGTGGATGATGGTTCCGCCGGCTTCGTTACCGATGACCACGTCCATTTCTCAGGACGGCGCCGGCTCTCCCGAAAGCGCGCGGTCGAGGTCGGCCACCGCGTCGGAGAAGGTCTTCAAAAGGGATTCCCGGTCGAGTTTTCCGAGGATGTCGGTACCGGTGATCTTGCCCATCACTTCTTCGTGGGCGTCGCCACGCTTTCCGGCGAGGATGACGTAGAAGGAGTGGTATTTCTGCAAGTCGCCGCCGAAGGCCCCCTTGCTGGTGGCTACGACGTACGAACGGTACGAAAAATTGGCCACGACTTCGTAACTCGTGAGAAACGGGAAACCCTCCGCGATTTCCGGAATCATCTCGAACGCCGCGAAAATCGGCTCGGCATCGGTGAGCGGATCGCCCGGTTCGAGCGTTACGGTTTTCGAATCGGCGGAAGCGGCGGCGTTGGAGAAATCCGGCGAGGAAAATCCGTTCGACCGACAGAATTCGGCAACGTCGGCTTCGAACGCGTCGAGGCGCGGAAAAGAAGCGAAACGGACGTCGGCGCCGTTACGGGAAAGGATGGAAAAGCCTTCGTGCGAACGGGAAGACGGAGCCTCGATCTTGCCGTTGAGGAGGCGGGCGGAAAAGCCTTTCGAATTTTCGAAAAATACTTCCCGGTAATTTCCGGGAAGATTCGCGATGGCGCTTTTGGCCCTGCTTTCTGAAACGGTTCTGGACATAGGTTTTCGGTACGGGCCGAAGTATACCGAAAAAAACGCGCATTCCAAGCCGGATGCCCCGTTGCCGTCGGTTTGATTTTCGTTCAATTCCCGCTACCATCGGCGCATGCAAACCCCGTCCCAAATCATCGCCTCGGCCATTCCGCAAATCCTGCGGGACCTTTCCGCCGAAGGTTTCGCCAACGTATCGGCATCCAAAGAAAAAAGCCTCACCTATTCGCCCATGGGCGAAGAGATTTCCGTAAAAGAACGCGAAAACCTCTCCGTTTCGGTCACGATCGTCAAGGACGGGCGCAAAGCGTCGTTGCAAATCGCTACGGCGGATTTGGACGAAATACGATCCCGCCTCAAAGCGGTTGCCCGAACCCTCGAGCACGTCACCCCCGACGAAGACGTGAAGGTTCCCGAAATCCGCGACTCGGTTTCCGCCGACGACCGGACGTTCGATTTCTCTTCGGTCACTTCCGAAATGCTCGTCGAACGCTTCCGCAAGGCGAAAAACTTCGCCTACCCGGAGGGCGTGGTCATCGAATCGTTTTCGGTGGAAGCCGAAGAATCCGAACGCATTTTCGTCAACACCTTCGGCGCAGACAAGCGCTACGCGAAAACCGCTTCCCATTGGGGCGTCGAACTATTCCTCCCTACCGAGGAAGGCGGCGACGTCTGGTACGATTCGTTCTCGTCCCCGAAATTCCTCGACGTTTCCCATTCCGATATCGCGCCGATTTCCGAACGCCTGTTCGAAATGTCCAAACCCGTCGCCGCGACCTTCGAAAGCGCTCCGGCCACCGTCGCCCTCGAAGGCGGGGTGTTCTCCGAATTCCTCGACATCCTCATGGGTGCCGCCAACGCCGAGAACGTCCGCCAGAAAACCACCTTCCTCGAAGCCTCCGACGTAGGAAAAAAACTCCTTCCGGAAGGATTCTCCGCCACCTCGTTCGGCCGGATGCCCGAAAGCGCCTACGGACGCGTGTTCGACGGCGAAGGCATCACCACCGAGGATTTGTCCGTCATCGAGAACGGCGTCTTGAAAAACCTCTTCTGCGATTCGAAGAACGCGACCAAATTCGCGATTCCCGTAACCGGGAACCCCTACCCTTCGAACCTCGTTTTCGAAGCGCCCGTGAAACCCGAGGCCCTGAAGGAGGCCAAATTCCTCTTCACGAACCTCATGGCGTTCCATACCGTCGATTCCATCAGCGGAAAATTCGCCCTCGAAGGCGAAGGATTCGAGCTCAAAGACGGAAAGCGCGTCGGATACGTAAAGAACGTCGCCCTCTCCGGCAACGTGAAAACCCTCTTCGCTGGCCTCGTAGCCGAGGTCGGAAACCGCCGCCGGTACGGCAATACGCTCACGGGCGACGTGGTAGTGGAATGACTTTCGGTAAACGTCTAGCATGCTCGAATTCCTCACTCCGATCGGCACTCCCCTCGGTCTCTCGAATCCCGACGTCCTCATCGCCTTTTTGGCATTGGTCTTTTTCGGAGTTTTCGCGTTCCTCGGAAGCGCCAAGGCCTACTCCGCCTTTTACGGAGCGGTCGTGGGAGTGGGGATCTACGTCGTTCTTCAAACCCTCCTCGGTCCCGGATACCAATCGGCGGATACCGCGAAAGTGCTCTCTCCCGGCGTGTCGAAATTCCTCATCGGTTCTTCGGCCTACCTCATTCCCATCCTCTACGTCCTCGGTCCGGTAAACGGCGCGCTCCATATCAAAGCCACTTCCAATGCCGTCGTCCGCGCTTTCGAATCCGGCGTCGTCGCGTTGTTCGCCACCGCTCTCGTCATCACGAGCGCCTTCGGGTTCATGACGAAAACCTACGTGTTCACGGCGGATACCGCGTTCACGCTTTTAAAGGAATCGCAGACGTTCATGGCGTTCTTCTGACTTTCGAAGGCCCTCACGTACCTCGCCGCCCACATGCAGGCGGTCGTAGTTTCGGGGATCCTCTTCGGCATCTACCGCGCGTTCTTCGCCGACATCGTTTCCGCCGCGGTCGTATGAGCCGTGTCGGCCATCGCGAAGAGAATGAAGAAGGCCACCGTGCACGAAGACCACGACGACCACACAGGAGGATGACACGACGATCATGGCCACGGCGGGCACGACGACCACGACGACCATGACGACGGGCACGACGACCACGGGCACGACGACCACGACGACCATGGCCACGGAGGCCACGGGCACCACTAACCGAACAGCCTTTTCAAAAAGGAAAACGTCGGCGACAGGAGGTTTCCGAACGTGTACGACGCGACGAACGCGACGACCACGTACGGAGAAAGAAGAAACCGTACGTGCACGAGCACGTCTTGCGGAAGCCAGGGGTTCTCTTCCCTGATCCGAAAGACGCGCTTTTTAATTTCTTCCGCCGCTTCCTGGGAAATTCGCGAAGTCTCGGAACGGGCGAACGAGGCTATTTCGCCACCGAAACGCTTTTCCAAAAAATCGGCGTCGACGATGTCCCCTCACTTCAATTCGGAATACGGTACGACCTTGGTCGATTGGTATTCGAGAAACACCGAGACCGCTTTCTGGAAAAAACCGAACGTCGGAAGGAATACGAGAATCGAATACAACGCTTTTTGGGCCATGAAGGTTTCCCGCCCTCAGGATATCGCGAAATCCAGGGCGATAAGCGAAACGAGCAGGGCGAAAAGCCAGAACGGCGCGTTTTTCCATTTTTTGGCGGCCCTCGCGTAGAGAAGGTTTCCGAAACGGAACGTCATGAGGGAGATTCAGAAATAGATGACTCCCGCGTACCTTTTCAAAAGCTCCTCTCAGAAAACGGAAATGACGGAGGGTTCGAGGCAATAAAAAACGATCTTCAGGAAGAATAGGAGGCACGCCAGCGTGAGCACCGAATAGAACGCGTTTTTTATCGAAAGCTTGGTTCCCCTCTTCCTCCAATAGCGCTTGCGGAAATTCGCAAGCAATTCCTTTCGAAGGTCTTCGCGGACGAGGAATTTCCCATAAAAGACGAGCGAACCGGCGAAAAAATACGCCAATACGGACAAAAAAAGGTTGCCCATGAACGCGTATTCATGTCCGGCCACCGAAGCGAACGCCCCGCACAATACGAGGAATTTGAAATAGGTGGCGTTCAGCGGTCACCAGGCGTATACGAAACCGACCATCGCCAAAAAACCCGCGAGGCGCGCGGCGAAAAAATCAGGAACCGTTCCGTAAGCCAAGGCGTACGCCGCCTGGACGGCCACGAGGACGAGCATTCCTAAAAACGCGGCATTGTATATTTTGCCTTTTCGAAAATCGGTAGATACCGAAAAAAGGCATACCGCCAAGAATGCCGACGTCAGGACGATGGATACCGCGTCTCCCATGGTTATTGGTCGACGGATCCGTTCCGAAGGAAAGCGGCTTCGCCCATTTTCAAGCACGAATCCACCAGGGATTTGTTGCTGAGCCTCCGGCATGCGGAAGCCGGACTTTTACCGGCGTCCACCTGGTGGACCAGATAGGAATCGGCGCAAGACGTCTTGAACGCCTGGTTCACGAGGGCTTCGCAAGCCCGGGCGTCGCCCTGGGACGCCAATGCGAGATTGACTCTGTCGGAACAATCGTTCTTCAGCGTTTCGTTCTTTACGAGAGCGCAAGATTTCACGTCCGGAGCGTACGCCGAGACGTATTCGTCCACTTTTTTCACGCAGTCGGCACGAAGGAGGCGGTTGGGGATTTTTCCACAAGGAGCGGAATTGAAAGACCTTCTCGCGCCATCGGTGAGAATCTCTGCGGAACATTTGTCCGATTCGCCCTTCGGAAGGGGCATACAATTGGCAGTGTCTCAAGTGGCGACGGCTTCGTCGTACGCGCTCTTGGCGACCGGTTCGGCGGATCACGTCGACGTGGCGGATCCGCTCGCCGTATTTCCGGACGGGGTCGGAACGCCCGACGCTCGGGATTGCAGGGCGAAATACGCCGAAATGGCCAGCAAAAGGCATGCTGCCACGGCTATCGCCACGATGACGACCGACTTCTTGTTCATGGGGCCTAACGTTAAGAAACGCGCGTCTTCGCGCATTTTAGCGGAAATACGGATTTTGTCACCAACGCCGTTTTACGAAACGGGGTCGACGAATTCTGAAAACCAAACTTCCAAAGACAGGAGCTTCCAAAGTATCCTGAGGTATCCGTCCGCCGTCGGGCCGAGGGCCGCGTCCAACGAGCGGGAATCCGTAGCCCGTGCCGCGAGCGCCTTTTCCCAAATCTTCAAGATGAGGGATACGACTTCTGGGCGGAACATTCCGCGACGGGATACAGAACCGACCTTTTCCCGAATGAACGCGGCGTTCGCGGGACTCAGGAGCCAGATGAGGTACGACGGAACGGAAAAGTCGGTCTTTCCCCGCTCGAGAAGCGCTTGCGGAATGTATTTGGAAAGGGCGCGCTTGAGGAAAAGCTTGTTTTCTTCGAATTCGGTCGGGTATTCCGCCGGAGAAAAACGTTCTTTGACGGTCGAACCGAAAGCGAGGCGGCGAAGGTTCGCATGGGCGAAAATCGGAACGATGCGAACGTCGTTGGCCACGCTGATTTTTTCGTTCAGAAGGCTGTTTCTGAGATTTCCCCGGTACGCGAGGTCGGAATGCGTGAGGAGGTTGAAGACCCGTTCTTCCTTTCCGAAAGACGATTTGCAGTCCCCGAATACCGCTCTGCGGCGGTCGACGGAATCGAGCCACCCCGCCGTGAAGAAATCTTCCGGCCGCAAGGGAATCTGCTTTCCTTTCACGAAATTGTGCACGAGCTCTCAGAGAATCGAGCTCAACAGCACCGAGAAACGTTCGTCCGAGAGTGTTTTTCTTTCGGCGGTCTTCAGGATGTCGGGGTCGGAAAACGGATCGTGCACGATTCGGAATCCCGGATCGAAAAGGCTTCCCTGATCGAAGAAATGCGGATTTCCATGAAGGATGGAAAGGGTTCTGAGCGTCGAGGGATTGCTTCAGAGGATCGGCTCGATGTACGAACCCGTCACGAGCGCGTCGAGCCCCTTGGCCTTGGCTTCCTTCGAAATGGCCCGGAGCGTTATCGAGAGGCCCGCGAGGACGCTGTCGGCGTCTTCCATGTCCCGGATGGCCGCGGAGTAGCTCTCGAACGGATTTTCGGTAGGAAGTTTGATGACGTCGTGGGGAATTCCGAGTTTCCTGCAGTATTCGATGGCGAATTCGTCGTCTTTCTTGAGCACTTCCTGTACCGCGGTCACGGCCCTCACCTTCTTGCCGAGCTTGATGGCGGCGTCCAAAATGATGGTCGAATCGAGTCCGCCGGTAAAAAGCACGGTGAATTCCTCGTCGTTCGGAAAAGATTCGATGATCTTCTCGAACTCCTCTTCGTACGCGCGATAGACG
>JBAQKV010000057.1:0-15951 GCA_049301335.1 Patescibacteria group bacterium | reverse complement strand
CCAATGGTTTCACGCGCAACCCATGAGCTTGGTCGCTTCGACCGGACCGGACAACAACTTCCAAGACTTCGAATTCTACGTCCGCTTCTAATGAAAATCCCCCACTTCGAAGCGGGGGATTTTCCCTTGGATGACTACTTCTTTTTCTTGGTTCCGGAGCCCATCGCGAGATCGAACACGCGGTCGAGGAGCTTGAACGGCAGGGTTTCCCAGTGCGAAAGCGTATCGCGGACATGGTCGGCGTACGCGAGGATGCGCTGTGCGTATCCGAGGATCTTGAGAACGCGCCAGAGAACGACGGTAAGGAGGGTTCCCACGACGGTCGTGAAGAGGATTCCGAGGTAGACCAGGAGGTCGACGTTGCTGAACGGCATGGTGCGGAAGGTTAGGAAACGGTTTGGGATTCGGACGCCGGAGCCTCTGCCGGGGCGGATGCCGGAGCGGCCGGCGCTACGGCCTGCGCGAGCACGTCTACCATTCCTTCCGGAACGGCGGCCGCTTCTGCCTTAGGACGTGAAAGGTCGACGCACTTGATGAATTCGAGTGCGGCGCTCCCTTCGAGACGCCTTTCCTGTTCTCCTTTTCGGAAAACGAACGCGGCCGGGAATTCGGAGATTCCGAGAACTCCCACGAGATCCGGGACTTCTTCCGCGAGGATGACCTTGAGGCTTGCCGAATAGATCCAGACGTCTTTGAAAATGACCGGCATGCGGGCGAGGACGGTCTTCGACGGGGCGTCTTCCTTTCCGACGACGATTACCATGAGGAGGGGCGCGGATTTCGCCTCGTCGAATTCGGCGCCGTTCTTTATGGAAACGGGCGTCTTTTTCAATCCTTCGTAGGTATGCGAAGATGCTTTTTCGAGCGCGACGAGGCCTTTGTCCACGGCTTTGTTGCCGAGGTCGAGGGCTTTGCTCTTAAGCGCGTTCCAATCCATAAAACGTTTCGTCGTAAAGGGTACGTGATTCGTCCTTTATCTTAGCACACTTCTCGGTGAGCGCAAAAAACGGGGGCGGAACGTCGGAAAGGCTCGCGGCGAATGCCGAAAAACGTTCGGAAAACTCGTCGGCGTCGAACTCCGCGGAAGGTATGATCCACTTCGAACCCGCGCGCTCGGCGAACGCGTCGGTCTTTTTGGAATACGAAAGCATGAAGAACGGGATGCCGTTCACGAAAGACAATACTCCCGCATGGAGGCGCATCGCGATGACCGCGCCGAGGTACTTGTACGCGTCGAGCGATTCGTCGAGCGAACGGGTCGAATTGACGCCCAATTCGCGCGCGAGACCGGCGAGATGGGCCCGGTCGTCGGTCTCCGCATCGCCTGGATGGAACGAATGGTTGAGAAAAACCGGCTCGAACCCTTCGCGGCGGACGGTTTCCACGATGGAACGGACGCTCTCGAGTTCTCCTTTCAGATATCCCTTACGAATGGAGATGCCCACGACTTTTTCGGGAATTTCGGCGTCCGGAGTGCGTACTGGCGGCGTGAGGAACGCCGGATCCGGGACGACTTTCGCCACGATTCCGACGCTTTCGAGCAACTTGGCGCTCTTGGGGTCGCGGACGGTAACCGTCGTGTGCTTCGACGTGAAGAGCGAACGGATTTTTCTGACGTTCTTTTCGGAAACGTCGACGCCGATTCCCCAAAAAAGGATCCGTTTGCGGAAAAGTTTGGCGATTCCCACGCGGAACTGCCACTCGACGCGCTGTTTGAAGAACGACTGCCCTTCGTTGTCGTAGAGGATTCCCCCGCCTCCGACGACGACCAGGTCGGCTATGAGCACTTCCCAAAAGGTGCGGAAAAGATACCCGACGTTCGCCCAAAAGCGCTTGCGGATGCGGTTGGGAAAATACGAAGGATATCGGACGCCCCATTCCTTGGGAAGGAGCGTGGATTTGGCGTCGTACGTAAATACCGAAACGCGGCATTTCGGATACCGTTCGCGAAGGTACGAAACCTCCGAGAGCACGATGGCTTCGTCCCCGAGATTGTAGGCTCAGGCGGCGGCGAACACGGCGATGCGGCGGATGGTCATGGGCGTTTACTTCGAAAGGGCTTTGAGCGTGAGTACCGTACGTTCGCCGACCGTGAGGCCTTCCGCGGATACCGCGTCGATGGCGGTTTCGACCATGCGGCGGTCGTACCCCATGGCGACGAGCGAGTTCAGTATGGCTTCGCGGTCGAGGTCGGCGGGCGCCTTCTTTTCGGTCCGCTTGGACATCTTGGCAACGTCTTCCGGAGTGATGAGATCGCTTCCCGAGACTTCGCCCTTGAGCTCGACGATGACCTTGAGAGCGGTCTTCTTGCCGATTCCCGGAACGGAAGAAATCGTCTTTTCATCGCCGGTTTCGATAGCGCGCACGAGCATCGGGATTCCGAGCCCGAGCATGGAAAGCGCGGTTTTCCCACCGACTCCGTCGACCTTGAGCAACTTCTTGAAGAAGCGCTTCTCATCGGCGTTCGCGAAGGCGAAAAGCGCCTCCGAAACGTCGGTGACGTGGTGGTAGAGATGGGCTTCGATCACTTCGCCCAGGCTCGAAGAGCCGAAAAGAAGCGGGGTCGGCTGCAGTTCGAGGCCGAGGCCGGTATTTTCTACCAAAAGGGAAATCTTGCCGTCGTCGAAGGAGAGGACGGTACCGCGGACAAAAGAATACATAGGGGAACGTGAACGCCTTTCGGCTACTTCCCGGAGTATACCCGGAAGCGCCCGAGGCACAAAAAAACCCCGGAAGAATCCGGGGTTCCCATCGGGGATGCCGATTAGTTGACTACGATGTAGGTCGAGCACTTCTTGTTGGCGCCCGGTTCAGCAGTGAGGATGTTGATGAGATTCGGAGCAGTGGTGCTTACCCAGTCGTCGTACTTGTTTCCGGCAGTGGAGTCTCCGACGCCGGTACCTGCGGTCTTGAGGGTGGTACCGGTAGTGTCGCAGTAGTTGTAGTTCGCCTTCTTCGCGGTTTCGACGTCGGCAACGAGGAGGAACGAAGCCTTGTCGATAGCGCCCTTCTGAAGCGGGAAGTATCCGTAGGAACCGGCTTCGGTACAGTTGCCGGCCTTGTTGGCGCGCTGCGGGTCGAGCGGAGCTACACCGCCCTTGAGGAGGAGGGCGAGGTCGCCGGCGGTCTTACCGGTAACGTCGCTCAAACAGTTGAGCTTACCGGTGTCGGTCGTACCGTTGGTCGCGGTAGCCTGCGGGAACTGGCCGGCGTCCGAATTGTAGGTTGCGAGGGCGGTAGCGATGTTGTTCAACGAAGCGACGCGTCCTCCGTCACGAGCGCGTTCCTGGGCTCCGTTGAGAACCGGAAGGAGCGTTACGGCGAGTACGCCGATAATCGCGACGACGATCATGAGTTCGACGAGAGTGAAACCTTTGGCGTTTTTAGTGACGACCATAGGAAAAAGAAAAGGAGGTAAAACGTCGGGGATTATACGCACTTCCCATGGGCGCTCCAAGACTAAAAGGGGAGACGTTCGAAGGAATTATCGTACAATACAGTTTACGACGGGGGTATCATCCGATATTTGTACGTTTTTGTCAAAGATTAGGCAAATGCCGCCTCGATGTCTTCGCGGATTTCGGAAACGAGCGCCAAATCGCGCAAATCGGCGATTTTCAGATCCGGGAGGCCGCTCTGGCGCACGCCGTAGACCTCGCCCGGCCCGCGGAGTTCGAGATCGATCTCGGAGAGTTCGAAGCCGTCGTTGGTACGTTCCATCGCGCGCAAACGCTCTCCGGTATACTCCTTGGTCGTGAAAAGGTAGCAGTACGACTGGTGCTCGCCGCGTCCTACGCGACCGCGGAACTGGTGGAGCTGCGAAAGTCCGAACCTTTCTGCCGCCTCGATGGCGATGACGGTGGCGTTGGGGTTGTCGACGCCGACTTCGACCACCGACGTGCTCGAAAGGACCATCGTTTCGCGCTGGTAGAATGCGTTCATCGCCCCTTCCTTCTCTTTGGGCTTCATTTTCCCGTGGACGAGCCCGACCTCGTAATCCGGGAATACCGCGCGGAGGGTCTCCGCGGTATTCACCGCGTTGGCGACGTCGAGCGTTTCGGATTCCTCGACGAGCGGTGAAATCCAGTAGACCTGGCGTCCTGCCGCGAGTTCGGCGTCGACGGCGCGGTAGGCCTGTTCGCGCTGGTGGTCTTTGACGACGGCGGTCACGATGGGTTTTCGGCCGGCCGGGTATTCGTCGATGATCGAAAGGTCCTGGTCTCAATAGAGCGTGAGGGCGAGGGTGCGCGGAATCGGCGTCGCCGTCATGTTGAGCGAATGCGGATAGATTCCGCCGCCCAAGGAGAAGTACTTCTCAAGCGCCGCGCGCTGTTCGACTCAAAAACGGTGCTGTTCGTCCACTACCACGAGCCCGAGGTTTGAAAACCGCACGTCGTCCTCGATGAGGGCGTGCGTGCCGATGACGAGGTCGGTCTCGCGGGAACGAAGCCTGGCCTTGGCTTCTTCCTTCTGCTTCTTGGTCAGACTGCCTACCAAAATGTCCGCACGGAAACCGAAGCTTCCGAAGGTCTTTTCGAAGCTCTTGAAATGCTGGCGGGCGAGGATTTCCGTCGGCGCCATAAGAGCGACCTGCACGCCCGCTTCCATAATGGCGTGGATAGCCGCCACGAACGCTACGGCGGTCTTTCCCGTCCCTACGTCGCCCTGGAGGAGTCGGGTCATGGAATGGGGCTTTTCCATATCTTTGAGCACCTGGAAAAGCGAGATTTTCTGCTTTCCGGTCATTTCGAACGGGAGTTTGGCGAGAATCTCCTTCACGCGCTCCGCGTTGAGCGCGATGGCCTTGGCCTTCCCTTCGGACGCTTTGCGGACGTCCATCTTGCGGGCGATTCCCGCGAACTGGATGGCGAAAAGCTCTTCGTAGGCGAGCTCGTTACGGGCGCGTTCGAAATCGTCGAGCGACTCGGGAAAATGGATCGCCGCCAAATTTTCGGCCTTGGTGCGGAATCCTTTTTTCTTACGCACGTCCTCGGGAATCCCGGAAGGTACGAGACCGAGATGGGGGCGGAGGTACTTCATCTTTTCGCGGAACCAGACTCCGGGAACGTAGTTGGCGTCGGAATACACGGGTACGACCGAAGGACCGGAAACCGCCGCCGAAGACATTTCCGCCGACGGGAACGAAAGCCGCCCGTATTCGTACTTGGGTTTTCAAAAAAGAATGACCGCGTCGCCGGGGCGGAATTTCTGAAGGAAGAACGGCTTGTTGAAGTACACCGCCTCCGACAGAAACCCGTGCCGGTCTTTGAGCACGGCTTTGGTGAGCGTTTTTCCGTTTCGGGTACGTTCGGTGGTGACGGTTTCGAGGAAGCACGAAATCGAGTTCTTCTCCTTGAGGTTCACGAAAGAGAACGCGTCCAGAACGTCGGAGCGGTTTTCGATGTCGCGCGGATAGTGGCCGAGAAGGTCTTCGACCGTCTTGATTCCGGCTTCCGCGAGACGTTTCACATGCGAATCCGTGGTATGGAGGAGGGATTTGTCGAGGTTCATGGTCCCGTGACGGTTCGGCGTTACCGTGTAAATCGTTCGTCGCGCACAGACTATTCCGGACTCTTCGGAATGCAAAATTGACAAACGGTTTCTCCCCGGTATGTTCGAGTTTTGACACGTTACGCCACCAGCCATGAGAACGAACCCCGGAACCGAACCCGCATTGGACCGAACCTACAATTTCGGATTTGAGAAACTCTACTCCGACATGGTTCGGGTTTTCGGCGGACGCGACGCGATGGTCTTTCCTGAAAAGGCCCAGAATCAAGCGCGAAACGAACGCATCGCGGCAAGGGTTCGAAAAATCGTCCTCCCATTTTCGGAAGAACGGCCGTTCAAAACCCGGTACTACCGGGCCCTCCGGCGTATGAACGGCAATATCGTCTGCGAGACCATGCCGGGAAATTCCCTCGTTTTCGAAATCGATTCGGAAGGACGGCTCATCCAAGGTTCCGGAATCCCCCACGAAGTCATCCAACACTTCGAAAAATGTTAACCTTCCCGTCGCGGCCGTCTTGCGTTTACGTAAAGCTCAACGTATAATCAACGGGTTTACCCGCCAACTACGTGAATATGCCGAAATTCCTGACAAATCGGTCCGTTCGGACGGCCTTTTGATTCACGCTTGGCGAACTCATCGTAGTCATCACCATTCTCGCGATTCTCGCGACGATAGGTTTCTTAGCGCTGTCCGGGTACTCGCAAGACGCGAGAGAAGCGTCGGCAAGATCCAACGTACGTTCGGTGTACGCCGCCATTTCATCGGAATCGGCAATGACCGGAAATTCTCCGAGATACTACGTCATCCATGATTCGGGAGCCGCGCTTTCATGAGCCGCCGCCTACGTTGACGGAATTCCGGTATTTCTCATAGCGGGGGATTGGAATCAGTCCGGAACGAATTATTCCGCGGGAAACCCCGATTGGACGAAACTGAAGCTCAATCGGGATAAATTCAGGACTTCTTCCGCGAATCCGTCTTCCATCGGATTCGGGTTTCGTGCCTGGCAGACGAGCGAGGCCGCCTACGACACCGGTGCGGTCACCATAGGCGCGTTCGATTGGTCCTTGAACGTCTCGTGAAAAAAACGTTCGGGGAATTACGTACAAGTCGCGAACGTCCTGAAATCTACGGGAAACGCCGTAGTGGTCGGCGATTACCCCGTTCAACCGGCCGGCGCCGCCGCATGACTCGTGGCCGCGAATTCCGTCACGGCGCCGTTGTCGGCGCTTTCCGACGGCAACGGCGCTTCGGGAGTCGGCTGATGTCCGGCGGGCTTCGTTAAAGTACCGGGGAATCCGCTATTTTCCACGACCGACTTCTGTCTGGCGAAATATGAAATGAAATTCGCCGACGTTTCCTGAAAAACGCAAAATTCGCCCACTGGATGGACTACGTGGAATTACATGACGGGAGCGACCTACGTAAGTTCCCCCTACAACACCCCGGTTGCCATGCTTACGCAATCGCAAGCGATATCCTGATGCGCGTCGATGTGAACCTGATTCCATTTGGTCACGAACAACGAATGGATGTCCGCTGCTCGGAGCGCCGAATCCGTTGCCGACAACTGGTCGGGATGAGCGGTTTGAGCCGGGGGAATTTTCAGAGGCAACAACGGAACCGGATCCGACGCCCTCTGATGCGACGAACCCGATAACGTCGCATCTGCCGGAGCCGACTCGGCGAATCTGTCGAGCGCCAGGAGTTCGTGCTCGCAAAAACGCCAATTGAAACTTTCGAACGGGGAAATCCTCTGGGATTTGGCCGGGAACGTTTGGGAACAAGTAAACGGCGCCAATACGTTGGACGGTTCGAATTACGCGACGATGCAAGAAACCATCTGTTCGGGAACGACGAATTGGTATTCGTATTCGGGAACCGACGGTTCGGCCGGCTGAGCCTGTACGTTCCAATCACCCTATTCTTATGCGGCTTATGGCCCGAACACCCCCGGAATGAACATCGGCAACGGGATAGGATCCGTGAACTCGTCCCCGACGGCGGCGACGAACCACATTTTGCTTCGCGGCGGCGACCAATTCGGATTGGCCGGCATTTATACCATGCACACGAGATGGGACGCCGCGTCCGTCATGAACCTCGTCGGATTCCGTTGCGCCTACAAACCGTAAGCCCGATACGTGAAAATGGAAAAACGGATTTGCGTTCAGCACGGTTTCCATATAATTGCCAAGCCTTTTTCGGCATTTTCGTCGTCGGTCGCAAAACCGCACGTACGTGGCGATCGTAGTTCAGTTGGTTAGAACGCCGGACTGTGAATCCGGAGGTCGAGGGTTCGAACCCCTTCGATCGCCCCATTATGCTAAGACGTACGCTTCGGACGAATCCTCGTCCTGAAGCCCTTTTTCCTTTCAGGATCAAAAGTTCTCAAAACCCGTAAGGGACCGATAACTTTACTCCTTACCTTTACTCCATTAACTTTTACTTCCGCATGTCCAACGACTTCGGAACGCTCCTTGCGGCAGCCCCCGCGATCAAGTCGCCGGCTCTCGGCGAAATCATCGCCGGCAAGGTTATCCGCTCGGACGCTAAGATGATTCTCGTCGACCTCGGCGAAGGCCAGTTCACCGGCGTAATCTCGGGAATGCACATGCACTCGTCCACCGACGACGCATCCGCCCTCAACCCGGGCGACACCGTTGAAGCCATCGTCATCGGCGAAGAGCACAACTCGGGCCTCTTCATCCTCTCTCTCCGCAAGGCGAGCCAGATGAAGCTCATCAAGAAGCTCCACTCGAACTTCGACACCAAGGAAATCATCACCGTGATCCCGAACGAAGCCAACAAGGGCGGTCTCCTGATCGACCTCGACGGCATCAAGGGTTTCATCCCGGTTTCCCAGCTCACTCCGGTACACTACCCGCGCGTCGAAGGTGCGGATCCGGAAAAGATCCTCGAACACCTCGGCAAGCTCGTCGGCAAGCCGTTCAAGGTTCGCGTCATCAACGTCGACAAGGACGGAAAGAAGATCATCTTCTCCGAAAAGGCGGCAGTCGAAGAACAGCGCCTCGCGGCACTCGCTACCCTCAAGGTGGGCGACGTCGTCGAAGGAGCCGTCTCCGGCATCCTCACCTACGGTCTCTTCATCACCTTCAACGGTGTGGAAGGTCTCGTACACGTTTCCGAAATCGACTGGGGACACGTTTCCAACCCGTCCAAGTTCGCTAAGATCGGCGACGCGGTCAAGGTTCAGGTCATCGGTATCGAAGGAGACAAGATCTCCCTCTCCATGAAGCGCCTCCGCCCGAATCCGTGGCAGATCCTCCAGGACAAGTTCAAGGTCGGCGACATCGTCGAAGCTCCGGTAATGCGCATCTCGCAGTTCGGCGTCTTCGTTTCGCTCGACGGCGGAATCTCCGGCCTCATCCACCTCTCCGAAATCTCGTCCTCCATGGTCAAGAACATCGAAGACCACGTGAAGGTAGGAGAAACCATCAAGGCCAAGATCATCACCTTCGATCCGACCGCCAAGCGTATCGGCCTCTCCATCAAGGCTCTCGAAGAAAACGCTTCCGCTCCTGCGGAAACCGCTTCCGAAGAGGCTCCGAAGAAGAAGGCTCCGGCAAAGAAGAAGGAAGAAGCGACTGAAGAAGCCGCTGCCGAGTAATCGGTTTTCCGAAAAATCCCCGTTTCCGAAAGGAGCGGGGATTTTTTTTACGCGTTGCGTTCGAATGCGGTTCGGCGTATCATCGGGACGTTTATCCGTTTTTCCGACTATGGAAACGAACTTCAGGCAGGATTTTATCAGGGGAATCCGCATTGGCACCGGAATGCTTACCGCATTGGCTATCGGCTGGGCGGGCGTTTCGTTCGCTGCCGCGGCCTGGGGCGCGTTGCCGAACGCCGGGACGACGCTTTCGTCGGCGGCATGGAACGATATCGTAGGACAATTGAATACGTTGGCAGGGGCGATAACCGTAAGCGCCGGAAACGTCGGCATCGGGGCTTCTCCCTGAATCCCCGGATGGACCCCCGGGGCAGGACACCGGATGTTCGAGATTACGGGGTTGGGACAGGATACGATTTGGTCCGACGGGGTTCTGCTCCTGACCGACAATCGTCCCGTTGCGGCGAACGGCGATCAGGAAGGCGCCATTCTCTTTTCCCCGAAAAACGATCAGTGAGGCATCCATTCCTCCATTGCCAGCTACGTTCGCGGAAGCGGCGGAGCGAACGGATTCGGATCGGATCTCGCATTCTCCACGAAAGCGGACAACGTAGTGGGGAACGTCAATCGATTGTACATCAATTCGAGCGGCTCCGTAGGAATAGGCACAAATACTCCCCAATCCACCCTCCAGATTACCGGAAACTATCTCCAAATCCCCAACTACTCGGGTACCGCACCACTAGCGTCGGATTGTGACCAAGCCGCTGAGGCCGGGCGCATGGCGATCTATACTCCCAATACCGGCGCTCCGGCGACGAGCTATCTCTATATCTGTCCGCAGGGCGGAGGATGGGTCGCCAAATAGCCGCGATCAAAAAAAACGCCTCTCCGGAGGCGTTTTTTCATGCGTCCGCTACGGGCGCTTTTTCGTTTTCTTTACGGGCAACGACTTTTTGTAGAGGTACGATTCCCTCGCGAGCGAAATCAGGAGTTCATGGTTTTCGAGCAGGTCGGCGTCTGCCATTCCGGCGAGTTTCGCTCCCGGATACGGAAATCCCGTCGTCGGAAATTTCGCGAGGAGCGCGTCGTCGCACTGGAAGAAGAGCGTATCGTCGCAAGCCATGGCGAAGAATACGCCGTTGCAGTAGATTCCGTATTCTCAAAACATCTTCCGGTGGCTGATTTCGCCAAGCGGGGAAAGCAGGTCGGTGACGAACTCGGCGAAGCCGGGGGAAGTTGCCATAAGGGAGCGGTTATTTGCTCTTGGGAATTCCGTAGTAGTTGAGCAGGTACTTGGCGATCTGCGAGAAGAGCGCCGAAGACGTGGTTTCCGAAAATTCGGAACTTCTCGGACGGTCGAGTTTGACGATCATGACGAACTTGGGGTTCGAAGCCGGAGCGAAACCTCCGTAGGAAGTGATGGTGTGGCTCGGTCCGTTCTCTTCGTATTTTCCCTTCGACGCGATTTGCGACGTACCGGTCTTACCAGCGACGTCGTACCCTTCTACGGAACCCTTCTTCGCGAAACCGATGGTCGCGCCTTCGACGAGCATCGCGGTAATCTGCTTGGAGGTTTCTTCCTTGATGACGCGGCGGAGGGGTTTGGGAGTGTTCTTGATGACGGTTCCGTCGCCGAGCGTGATGGAATCGACGATGTACGGCTCCATGTAGATTCCGCCGTTCGCGAGCGCGCTGTACGCGGCCGCCATTTGCAGTACCGTCGCCGTGATACCCTGTCAGAACGACTGGGTGAAGAGTTTGGCGCGGGACCATTTCTCATACGGTTCGATCTTTCCGAAAACTTCGCCTTCGAGGGTGATGCCGGTCTTCTGTCCGAAGCCGAAGTCGCTGACGTACTTGGCGAAGAGGGATTTTCCGATTTTTTGGACGATGTCGATCATGCCGACGTTGCACGACCAGTCGAGCGCGTGGACGTAGGTATGGCGGCCGATGCACTCCTTCGAGACGTTTTTGATCTTGTATTCGTCGATTTCGGCGTAGCCCTTGTCGAGATACGTGTCGGTCGGTTTGATGTCGCCGGTGTCGATACCGATGGCGGTGGTAATGGCTTTGAAGACGGAACCCGGTTCGTAGAGCGAACCGATGGTGTCGTTGACGTAGGTTCCCGGACCGAGGCCGTTCTTGAACTTGTACTTGGGAACCGCCGGATTGCCGAGTTCGTTCTCGGTGCACGGGCGGAGTTTTATGCGCTTTCCGTCATAGGCGTATTCGATACCGGTGAGGGAATCTTCGACCATGATCGGCATGCCGAGGAGGTCGAAAGACGGGTTGGGGTATTTGCCATAGGAAACCTTCTCGATTTCGTAGACCGAACCGAAGTCGTTGGGATCGTAGTCGGGGTAGCTCGCCATAGCGACGATGGCGCCGGTTTTCGGGTCCATGATGACGACCGAGCCCTTGTTGGCGCGGAATTCCTTCACGCCTTGGGCGAGGAGGCGGGTGACTTCTTTTTGGACGTTGCGGTCGATAGTGAGCTTGATGTCGGCGCCGTTGACGATTTTCCGTTCCGCGAGGTCGTAGCCGCCGAGGGATTTTCCGGAAGCGTCCTTACGGGTCTTGCGCTGACCTTCCTGCCCCTGGAGTTCGTCATGGAAGTAGCCTTCGACGCCGTAGCGGCCGATGCCTTCGTTATCGACGAATCCGGTAACCTGTCCGGCGACGTTCTTTTCGGGATAGAAACGGGTCGGGTGCGGTTCGAGAATGAGAAACGGCGTGATTCCGTCGTTTTCGTTCAAAAGCCCCTTCTTGACCGCGTCCTTTTCTTCCTTCAGGCGTTCGTCGACGAAGTCCTTCGTGGAAAGGTTCATCTTGCGGAGAATCTTCACGTAGCGCACCGGACGCTTCGAAAGAAGAAAGTCCGCCTGGTCTTTAGACATCTGGAAAGCCTGTACGAGTTTCGCCGAATAGGCGGGTTTCCGGTCCTCCGGAACTTCCAGGGGATTGAGGTAGAGATTGCCGGAAAGGAGCGTGAAACCGGAACCGGAGAACAGCTCCATGTCCTTCACTTCGTCGGGCGAAAGGGCTTCTTTTACGAGTACGAAATCGATGAATTCCTTCTCGATGCGGCGGTTGAGCTCGGCTCGGATGGCGGCTTTGGCATTGTCGGCGGTAAGTTCGGTATCCGGCTTGAGGGAAGGCTTCGCGAATCCGGCGATTGCTTCGAGACACTTTTCGTCCGTACCGTGCTGGCAGAGATCGAGGTAGGTGGCGTCAGTAAGGAACGGGTAGAGACGCTCTTTGGATCCGGGCGCCTTCGGGTCGATGGCGAGGTCGGGAAGGTCGGTGGAAGTCGAGAAAACGCCGATGGGATCGTTATTGGAATAGATGGTTCCGCGCGAAACCGGATTCTTTACGGTGACGGTTTGCTGCTTGTCGGCGAGGCCTTTGTAGTAGTCGTATTCGAGCACGGAATAGCGGAACGTCGTCCAGATGACGAAAAGCGCGTACGCGAAAAACAGGTAGGCGACGAGTTCGATTCGATCGGCGCGGGCAAGGACGGAGTACGTCCGGTCGAGAGAGTGTCGGAGGGCGTTTTTCATCGAATTTTAGGCGTTTTCTAGGGTCCATTCGCCTTTGGCGGCGAGAGCCATGAGGCGGGAAGTGGGAACGAACGACGAGACCGTGAGGCGGAACGGATAGGATTTGGCGAACGATTCGAAAAGGAACGCGTGGTCGTAGTTGTGGAAGAACTTGTGCCGGGCTTCCGGAAAGAGCGCGTCTTCGAAGTAGAAAACGTGCGGGTAGGCGGCGAGATTATAGGAACAAAGCTTGCGACTTCAAACGAGAAACGGACGTTCTCGGGCCGCTACCGCGAGACGGAGGCGGAAGTCTCTGGCTTCGGTGAGGGAATCGAGATGGACGAGGAACGAATCGGCGTCTTCGCGGGCCTTTAAAAACGCCTCGACCGCGGCATCGGAAGGCAGTACGAGCACGCTTCCTTGGGCCATGGGGAATTTGGTTCCGAAGAGTTTCGCGGCGCCGAGTCATTCGTGGTCGTAGGCGAGGGTCGGGCGGAGCGGAACTGTCGAATTGGATTCCGACGTTCCGTCCTCGGCGAGTCCTCGGCCGTATTGGGCGTTTTGATTTTCTCACGCATTTTCTCGGCCTGCGGAGGCCATCGGCCGAAAGTCGGAATCCAATTCGGAATACCCCTTCCCCGTCTTGAGAAACCTACGGAAAACCGGGGTCGGCAAGAAGAACGAAAGCGCCGTGTGGAGGAAGATGAAATACCGCTTGGCGACGGCGTACGCCGCCTCGATTTGGTAAGGATTGACGACCGGGTCAGAAACGAGGATCGAAACTACGGATTTCGCTTCGGTGCGGTCGGGCGGCGGAGCGGCGGATTCGGTAACGACGGCGGGCACGAGTTCGTCACCGAACGGAACCTCGACGATGCACCCCCGACGGACGAGTCCGCGGAGGTGTTCGGGCACGAAATACGTGAACCCTTTGGAATCGAGGGAGTGGTCAGCGACGACGGCTTCGAGGAACATGCCCCCATAGTACCGCGCGAAGCGGAGTGGGCAAGGGGAAAATTTTCGAAAATCCCCATCAAAAATCCCCCCGATTTCCGGGGGGATTTTTCGTTTCCTATTTCTTAAACGGCGGCTTCCCTCCTCCGGAGCGCGGCACCGGGTTCGAGGGCCTGGCGGCCTGAACGGGCTGGGCGGCGGGGTTCGGGGTTTCCGACAGCCCCAGCTTCGCCGCGTCGGCCTTCTTTTTCTTCTCCTCCTTCATTTTCTCTTTGTACTCTTCTTCCGATTTCTTGAGTTTGCGCTCGTCTTCGACGACCTTGGTATTGAATTCGAGAATCTTCTTCTCGACCAATTCCACCGGCTTCGAATACTTCTCGCGGCTGACCTTGAGCAACACGTCGCGTTTCTGTTCGAGGATTTCCACGCGCGAGTTGATAGGTGCGAACGTCGTCGCCGAGAATACCGGCGTCGGCATTCCGTCTACCAAAAGCTTGGTGTAGATGTCGTATTTCCTGAGGTTCTGGAGGTCGTTGGCGGTGACGACTTCTTCGTCCATGATTTCGGAGAGGACGGTCGCGTCGTGGTGGCCGACCTGGAATGAAACGGTCGTACCCACGTTGCCGAAAACCGCGCCCTGCACGGTTTCGCTCATCTGCTCGACGTACTGGTTCGCCATGACGAGGTTCAGCTTGTACTTTCGGGCTTCCGAAAGGATGGTGGCGAACGAGTCGGTGGCGAAGTTCTGGAATTCGTCGACGTAGAGATAGAAGTCCACGCGGTCTTTTTCCGGAATGTCGGCACGTCCCATCGCGTCGATCTGGAACTTGGTGACCATCATCGCGCCCAGGAGGGCCGAAGAGTCTTCGCCGATGCGCCCCTTGGAGAGGTTCACGATGAATATCTTCTTGTTGTCCATTACCCAGCGCAGCGAGAACGGGTTCTTGGGCTGGCCGAGGATGTTGCGCAGAAGCGAGCTCGAGAGGAACTGTCCGACCTTGTTCAATATCGGTCCGGCCGCTTCGACCTGCTGCTTGGGTTCCATCGCGTCGAATTCGTTCTGCCAGAAGCGGACGAGATTGGGGTCTTTGAGCTTACTGACGATGCGCTGGCGGTACGACTTCATCGTGAGCATGTGCGGAATCGACATCATGGTCGTATCCGGAATCTCGAGAAGCGTCATGACCGTGTTACGCATGATGTGCTCCAAGCGCGGTCCCCACGATTCGCCGAATATTTTCTTGAAGATCGACACGAAGCCCGAGGCGACGATGGGGCGGAGTTCCGGCGGAACCTGCTCCAGCATGTTGAACGCGATGGGAAACTTGTAGTCTCCCGGGTCGAAGAGGATGACGTCGTTGGTGCGCGACTTGGGAATCGACGCGAGAATGGTTTCCGCAAGGTCGCCGTGCGGGTCGATAACGCCTACGCCGCGCCCCTTGAGGATGTCGTCGTAGATCATGTTTTCGAGGAGGGTGGATTTTCCCATACCCGTCTTTCCGATGACGTAGACGTGGCGGCGGCGGTCGCCCGGCATGATGCCGAACGGCATGCTCGATCCGCGGAAATTCGTCGTACCCACCGGAGTGGCGTCGTCGTGGTCGTGGATGAGCGGCAGATTGGCCGGCGGTTCGAATTTCTTGGTGGTCACCCAGTTGATGCCCGGGGTTTTGACGTAAAGCGTCGGCAAGTGCACCAATCCCGCGAGTTCCGCCGAATTGAGCACGAGTCCGCCGGAATTGGAGCGCGACGCGAGAACTCCCGCATGGTCGAGCGCCGGGGCGGCGACTTTGAAGGCGTTGGATTCGGGACGGGCGAAAATCGAGAGCGAGGTCGCGGCTTCGCGGAGCGCGGCGCGGGCTACGGCCTCGTTCTTAGCGTAGGTGGCGACGCGGACGGAAGACTTGTATCCGAAGCTCTTGAGCTTTTCTTCTACCGGGGATTTCTTATCGTCGTGCGAATCGTGGGCTGCATGGTCGTCATGTTGGATTCCCCCGTGGATGACGATCATGGCGAACTTACCGAGCATCACGAACGGGAAAACTAACGCTTTCACCAGCGGCGAAAACGGCGAGAGGAGGATCTTTTTGACGAATTTCGGAGCGTGGCCGGTCATGACGGCGACGATTTTTGCGGACTTCCATTCGTCGTCGTGCGCCGAGCGGAAAACGGTTTGGAACACCGTCACGTCGCTGTTGGCGGACTTCGCCAAAGAGCCCGTGATCGACGAAAGAGGATCGACGGTTTCCTTTTCGCTGCGTTCCTTGAAGTCGGTGTAGATCTTTACCGGCTTGAGGTAGTCGCTCTTGAGC